>CAXTTU010000188.1:0-6613 GCA_964247225.1 uncultured Sphingomonas sp.
GAGCAGCACCAGCAGCGCGAGCACCGCCCCCGCCAACGCCGCCGCGCCCACGCTCAGCCCGATCACAGTTCCGACACCCGCCCCATGCCGACCCGTCTAGCTGGGCGCGCGCGCTTTGGGCACAAAAAAGGGGACCCGGCGATGCGGGTCCCCAAAGTGTCGTTCAGCCGGGAAAGGGCCGTTGTCGTCCTCAGAAGTTCGCGCGGAACCCGGCGTAGAACTGACGACCGACATTGTTATATATGCCGCTTCCCCCGCCCGTCCCGAGCAGGCCGAAAGGCGGATATTTGTCGAAGAGGTTATCCACGCCGACGTAGAACTCGAACTTCTTCTCGATCGGTACGCCTAGGCGGAGGTCACTATAGGTGACCACCGGGTAATAGACCTGCGGGAACTCGTCCGCATTCTGCGGAGGGTTGCCGTTATACGCGTTCTGATCCTGATACGCGCCGATCGTCTGCTTGCCGATGTAGCGGAACTGGTAGCGAAGCGACAAGCCAGTGCTCGACTGGACGGTGATGTTGAACTGCCCCTTCCAGCGCGGGTCACCGAGGTTGCTCAGCTGGCGGGTGGGGATGTTCGGATTGATCGGGTCGAGGAAGTTCGTCCGATCCGCCACCCAGCTCACCAGCCCGCGGAACGCCACCTTGAACCCGTTCGCGAACGTGCGGTTGTAAGCAAGGTCCGCGTCGATGCCCGACGTGTTCTGACGCGCAAAGTTCAGCGTCGACGCGATACCGATATACGGGGTCGCGAACGTGCTGTCCGCAGCCCGCGGGTTCAAGAATGCGCAATACTGGTTGTTTAGGCTCGCGGAGTCATAGCATTGGTTGATGATCGTCTGAATACCGACGCTTGAAATCAAGTTCTTCACCTTGATGTCGTAATAGTCGATCGTCAGCGACAGGCCACGGATCTGATGCGGCTCGAACACGACACCACCAGTGTAGCTTTCGGACGTCTCCGCCTTCAGATTGGGGTTGCCCGCGTCCTGGAAGCTGAGCGTCTGGGTACGAGCGGCATCGTTGATGAAGCCGACCGGAACCCCCGCCGCCTTACAATTCGCGACTCGAAATTGCGTGCCGTTGTTGATGTTCTGCACGTCACATGGATCCGAAACGAACGCGAAGTCCTGCGTCGGCGTCGTATACAGATCCGACTGGGTCGGTGCCCGCACGGCGCGTCCGTAGCCGCCGCGGAAGCGAACATCATGGATGGGCGCGTAATAGACGGTGCCATTATATGAATAAACGCCACCGGTAGCGTTGTTGTACGATGAATACCGACCGGCACCCGACACGGTGAGCTCATTGAAGAACGGGCGGTCCTTGAGGATCGGGATCTCGATTTCGGCATAGCCCTCCGAGACACGCTGCACCGGCGGCACGAACGGCGGGATTGCGTTCAGGAACGTACCCCCCGAGGCGGTGAGCGCGTCATAAGCCGAATACGCTGCCTCGGACCGATACTCCGCGCCGAAGGCGAAGCGCACCGGGCCGCCGGGCAGGTTGAAATACTTCCCGGAGTTACCGGTGATGTTGAGCGAAAGGTCGAACTCCTCGGCTCGAAGATACTCGGTCGAGGTCGTGTTCACGAACGCCAGCGCAGCCGCGGACGGCGCGCCGTTGCCGAACAGGTTGATGGGAACGCAGTCCGGCCGCGTGTTGGTGACCGCGTTAACCGAGCAGACCACCTTCTGCCCCGCCGCGCCGATGGCATAGTTGGTTCCTGCAAAGCCCGTCGGAGCGTTCACCGCGGACTCCGCCAGCAGGAAGCCGTCCGGGTTTCCGGCAAGGTCGAACAGCTTCAGGTTGTTGGTCGCGCGGTAATGGTCCTGAAACTTGCCGTAGTTGACCGCGAAGTCGTAGGTCCAATCGCCGTTGAACGTACCGTCTACGCCAGCGACGATGCGGTAGGTTTCACGCCTGTGAAGCTCACCACGACCGCCGAAATCCACGTTGAAGCGGCTGAGCGTGAGGAGGCCAGTCGCCGGGTTGGCGCACCGCCCGATCGATTGAAGGGTCGTCAATGCCTGGGCGGTCAAGAACGGATTGTTACACCGCAGCTCATTGATGGCAGCATACTGAGCATCGGTCGTCGCGAAGAAGTTTGCGAGACTGCCCTGGAAGAAGCTCGGCTGCCCTTCCTGGTCCGCGTTGATCCGGACGTACTTCGCTTCAACGAACGGCCGGAACGCGGGCGAGAAGTCATAGTGCGCGAGCAGATTGGCCGAATAACGCTCCAGCCCCGGATCGAGTTGACCGGTGTTTTGGAGCGTCGATCCGAGCCCGCCGAGCGTGTTGCTGTTACCGCTGCTGTAGGTCCCGTTGCTTACACCGGTGGTGATATCGCGAAAGTCCAGCGACGGATTGCTGAGCACCAGATTGCCGTTGCTGTCGAAAACATAGCGCTGGCCGATACCGATACCGTTGGTACCGCCCGTGCCGGCCGCAACGGAGGAGGCACGGCATCGGGCAAGGTTCGCCAACTGCGCCGCTGACGCCGGATTGCAGACCGCCGTTATCAGGCCGCCGTCCGCGATGTTGCCGTTACGCACGCCGTGGTAGAACAGCGTATCGGAGATGCCGTCGCCGGCCGCCGTCTCATTGGCGGTGAACTGGCGAAGGTTGAACTGGTTGCGCCCGGAATAGGCACCCGTCAGATCATCCCGATCCGTGTTGTAAAGCGCGTTCGCCTTCGAATACTCCAGCGCAACCGCAATGTTGCCCTTGCCCTCGGCGAAGTTCTTACCCGCTACCAACGCGCCGAAATAGGAGCCCCGATCGCCGCGCGAGGTAACGCTGCCTTGCCCGGTCGCAAGCAGACCTTCATAGTTGCGCTTTAAGACGAAGTTCACGACACCCGCGACCGCGTCCGAGCCATAGATGGCCGAGTTGCCGCCCGTCACCACGTCGACGCGGTCGACGAGCTCATTGGGAATGGCATTGGTATCGACCAGGTAATCGCCCGGCGACGAGGTGACGTGCCGACGCCCGTTGACCAGGACCAGCGTCCGGTTGGCACCCAGTCCGCGCAGGTCGAGGAAGTCGAAGCCCGACGTGCCGATGAACCGTTCGGAGTTCGACTGGCTGAACGTGGCACGCAGCGCGGGGAGTTGATTTAACACCTCGCCGATGTTGACCGTCCCCGTCGCGGTCAGATCCTGCGACGAGATGCTCGTGACCGGCACGGGCGACTCCAGCGTCGGACGCGCGATGCGCGAGCCGGTCACGATCACGTCGCCCGGGCTGCTGCTGGTGGTGTTCTCGCCGGCGACCCCGGTCGGGTTGGCCGAGGGCTCGGCGGTCGTCTGCGCCGCGTCGCTCTGCGGGCGGCACGGAATTGCGGTGCCGTCCGCCGACTTGCAATCGGACTGCGCGCTTTGCGAGGTTTGCGCAAACGCGGATGCGCTCAGAAGCGCGATTCCGAGCGACGCAACAGCGGTCGTCGCCCGGAGGCGTGCGGTAGCGGTTAACATGCGAAGGCCCCTGAATCTGATGACTTACTCGTCACCAACGACCTTATCTCGATCAGCTTCGCAAGCCGCTCACCAACATATTACGAGAGTGTGACAGATTCGCCACAATCAGTTAAGCCGCGGGAAACAGGGGAGAGATCGGCCCGGGACACTGTCATGTCCCGGGCCGATCCTCGCAGTCGTTCCCCGATGCTGGCCTCAATACCGGTAGTGATCCGGCTTGAACGGGCCCTCGACCGGTACGCCGATATAGGCGGCCTGCTTGGGCGTCAGCGTCGACAGCTTCACGCCCAGCTTCTCGAGGTGAAGCGCGGCCACCTTCTCGTCGAGGTGTTTGGGCAGCACATAAACCTGGTTCTGATAGTCCTCGCCCTTGGTGAACAGCTCGATCTGCGCCAGCACCTGATTGGTGAAGCTCGACGACATGACGAAGCTGGGATGCCCGGTCGCGCAGCCGAGGTTCACCAGCCGCCCCTTGGCGAGAACGATGATCTTCTTGCCGTCGGGAAACTCGACTAGGTCGGTGCCGGGCTTCACCTCGGTCCACTTGTAGTTGGACAGCGCGCTGATCTGGATCTCGCTGTCGAAATGGCCGATGTTGGACACGATCGCCATCGGCTTCATCGCCGCCATATGTTCGGCGGTGATGACGTCGGCGTTGCCGGTCGCGGTGCAGAAGATGTCCGCGCGGGTGACCGCCTCGTCCATCGTCACGACCTCATAACCCTCCATCGCCGCCTGCAGCGCGCAGATCGGGTCGATCTCGGTGACGAGCACGCGCGCGCCGCCGTTGCGGAGCGACGCCGCCGAACCCTTGCCGACATCGCCGAATCCGGCGACGCAGGCGATCTTGCCCGCGAGCATCACGTCGGTCGCACGGCGGATCGCGTCGACCAGCGACTCCTTGCAGCCATAGAGATTGTCGAACTTCGACTTGGTGACGCTGTCGTTGACGTTGATCGCGGGGAAGGGCAGCTCGCCCTTCTTGGCGATCTCGTACAGCCGGTGGACGCCGGTGGTGGTCTCCTCGCTGACGCCCTTCAAGTTCTTTACCGTTTCGGTGAGGTAGCCCGGGCGGCGGGCGATGAACGCCTTGAGCGCGCGCTGAAACTCGACCTCCTCGTCATTCTCCGGCTCGTTGAACGACTGACCGGCCTCGAGCTTCGCGCCCCACAAGGCAAACATCGTCGCGTCGCCGCCGTCGTCGAGGATTATATTGGCGGTCTGGTCGCCCCAGTCGAAGATTTCGCCAACATAGTCCCAGTAATCCGCCAGCGTCTCGCCCTTCACCGCGAACACGGGCACGCCCGCGGCGGCGATGGCGGCGGCGGCATGGTCCTGCGTCGAGAAGATGTTGCACGTCGCCCAGCGCACGTCCGCACCGAGCGCGGTCAGCGTCTCGATCAGCACCGCGGTCTGGATCGTCATGTGGAGCGACCCGGTGATGCGCGCGCCCTTCAGCGGCTGCGACGCGCCGAACTCCTCACGCAGGGACATGAGGCCCGGCATCTCAGTCTCGGCGATCTCGATCTCCTTGCGACCGAACTCGGCGAGGCTGATGTCCTTGATGACGTAATCATGCATGGGCGTGGGGGCGAGCGCGGTGGCCACGGGGCAGTCTCCAGCGATTGGGGGTTACCAGCCTCCTACCCGCTCCCGCGCCGTCATGCAAATATAAAGAAGTCTTTATATCAGCTCAGGCCGTCCCCGCGCTGCTGGCGAGCAGGCGCGGGTCGACGCCCGCGCCCGCGAAGCCCGCGTTCCAGCGGTCGGCAGGCGCGGTGTCGAACAACAGCGCCTCGTCGCCCGCCACGTTGAACCAGCCATGCTGCGACAGCTCCGCGTCGAGCTGCCCCTCGCCCCAACCCGCATAGCCAAGCGCGATCACCCAGCGCGACGGCCCCTTCCCTTCCGCGATCGCGCGCAGCACGTCGAGCGTGGTGGACATGCCCCAGCGCCCGGCGACGTCGATCGTGTCCTGCCCGCCCCAGTCGAGCGAGTGGAGCAGGAACCCGCGCCGGGTCTCGCACGGCCCGCCGAAATGGACGGGCGCGTTCGGGGCCTCGCCGGGCTCAATCTCCAGTTGCGCGAGCAGGTCGTGGAAGCCTAGCCCGCCGATCACCGCGCCGACGCCGACTCCAACCGCGCCGTTCGCGTCATGCGCGCACATCGCGATCACCGCCCGCTCGAACCGCGGGTCACCGATACCGGGCATCGCCAGCAGGAACTGGCCGGTAAGAAAGGGGCTGGTCTGCATAGCTTGCCAGATAGCGAGCGCCCGCCCCGCTCGCCACGCTTGAAATCAGTCGGCGCGCTTGCGAAGGGCGGCGCGACCCCACCAAAGGAGATATTCCCATGACCATCAGCGTCGGCGAGCGACTGCCTTCTGCAACCCTGGTCAAGGCGACCGCGGACGGGCCGGAGCAGGTGACCTCGGACGAGTATTTCGCGGGGCGCACCGTGGCGCTGTTCGCGGTGCCGGGCGCGTTCACGCCGACCTGCTCGGCCAGGCACCTGCCCGGCTATGTCGAGAATGCGGCGTCGCTCAAGGAGAAGGGCATCGACGAGATCGCCTGCGTGTCGGTCAACGACGCCTTCGTGATGGGTGCCTGGGCCAAGTCGGCGGGCGCGGAGGACATCACCATGCTCGCGGACGGCAACGGCCATTTCGCCGAGGCGCTGGGCCTGACGATGGACGGCAGCAAGTTCGGCATGGGCAAGCGCAGCCAGCGCTATTCAATGATCGTCAAGGACGGCGTCGTCGAACAGCTCAACATCGAAGCACCGGGCGAGTTCTCGGTCAGCTCGGCGGAGCATCTGCTGTCGGCGATGTGACTGGCCCGGGCGGGGGCGCGGTCTTGCCCCCGTCACATCCGCGCCGTAGCAGCCCCGGATGAACGAAGCCGCCGCCATTGTTACCCAGCTGGACCGGCTCTACCGCGCGTCGGTGGAGCGGCTCCAGCGCGCGCTCACCGCCTATGTCGAGAACGGCGCGACGCCCGACCCTGAGGCACGGCGGCAGGGCTGCTTTGCCTATCCCGAGATTCGCCTCCGCTTCGCGGGCGCGGGCGGGCGGCCCGCGCCGTTCCGCTCGTTCGGGCGGCTGTCGACGCCGGGCGAGTACCGGATCAGCGT
>CAXTTU010000189.1:0-6590 GCA_964247225.1 uncultured Sphingomonas sp.
GCCGGCTGGCGAGGGGGCCGATATGCGCGCGTCGCTCCGCGCGGCCGAACGCGCGCCCGGGCTCGACGCGGCGACGCTACGCGCGATCGGCGACGCGTGGCACCGGTTGGGCGAGGCGGAGGCGGGCGGCGAAGCGCATCTGCGCGCGCTCGAGGCGTCGCTGCGCGACCGCGAGCTGCTACACTGCGCGGACGCGCTCGCGCGTAACCAACTGGCGGAAGCGGAGCCGCGGCTGCGCGCGCGGCTGAAGGCGGCACCCACCGACATCGCCGCGATCCGGATGCTCGCCGAACTGGCGGGGCGGATCGGCCGCTACCGCGATGCGGAGACGCTGCTCCGCCGCGCGCTCGACCTCGCGCCGTCATTCAGCGCCGCGCGCGCCAACCTCGCCACCGTGCTCCACCGCCAGAATCGCCCGGTCGAGGCGCTGGCGGAGCTCGACCGGCTCCGCGACGACCAGCCCGACCATGCGGGCCACGACAACCTCCGCGCCGCCGCGCTCGGCAGGCTGGGCGCGTTCGATGAAGCGATCGCGCTCTACGAGCAGGTGCTCGCGCGCGTGCCCGACCAGCCAAAGGTTTGGATGAGCCAAGCGCACATGCTGAAGACGGTCGGGCGGCTGGACGAGGGCATCGCCGCCTATCGCCGTGCGCTCGCGCTCGCGCCGACGCTGGGCGAAGTATGGTGGAGCCTCGCCAACCTCAAGACGGTACGCTTCAGCGACGCGGACGTGTCGGCGATGGAGGCGGCGCTCGCGCGCGCGGACCTGTCGGCGGAGGACCGCTTCCACCTCGAGTTCGCGCTCGCGCGCGCGCTGGAGGAGCGGGGGCGGGCGGCGGATGCGTTCACCCGCTACGCCGACGCGAACCACCACCGGCGCGCCGTGCTGCCGTATCGCGCGGCGGATACGCGCGCGGCTGTCGACCGCGCGATCGCGACCTTCACTCCCGCGCTGCTCGCCCGGTTCGAGGGCGCAGGCTGCCCCGCCCGCGACCCGATCTTCGTTCTGGGGATGCCGCGCGCGGGCTCGACGCTGATCGAACAAATCCTCGCAAGCCACAGCGAGGTGGAGGGCACGTCCGAACTGCCCGACATCCCCGCGCTGAGCGGGCGGGTGCGCGACTATCCGGCGGGGCTGGCGGACGTGGACCCGGCGCTGCTGCGCGACCTCGGCGAACGCTATCTGGAGCGCACCCGCGTCCAGCGGCGCGAAGGACGCCCGCGCTTCGTCGACAAGCTGCCCAACAACTGGCTGCACGCGGGGCTGATCCACCTGATCCTGCCCAACGCCACGATCATCGACGCGCGGCGGCACCCGCTCGATTGCTGCTGGTCCAACTTCAAGCAGCATTTCGCGCGCGGGCAGGGGTTCAGCTACGACCTCGCCGATATGGGCCGATATTATGCCGATTATCTGCGGCTGATGGCGCATCTCGACGCGGTGTTGCCCGGGCGCATCCACCGCGTCATTCATGAACGGCTGATCGCCGATCCGGAAGGCGAGACCCGCGCGCTGCTCGATGCGTGCGGGCTGCCGTTCGAGGCCGCGTGCCTCCGCCCGCACGAGACCGCGCGCGCGGTGCGGACCCCCAGCTCCGAACAAGTGCGCCGCCCGATCTCGCGCGACGGCGTCGACGCATGGCGACCGTTCGCGCCGTGGCTGGCACCCTTGCGCGACGCGCTGGGCGATGCCGTCGCGCTCTACCCTGTCACCTGATTGTCACGCTGCACTTGCGAAATGACGGTCGTTTCGCATCGGTATTGACCCGCTCCCGCCTCACGTCGCAGCTTGACCCGGATCAGGGGTAAAGGGGCAGAGTGGGATGAACGCGCAACGCATGATGGTCGCGGTGCTGCTGGCGTCGAGTGCGCTCGTCGCGCCCGCCGCGCTCGCGCAGACCGCCGACGGGCCGTCGCCCGCGACCCAGGCGCAGCCGACGGGCGCTCAGGCCGCCGCGCAGGACGCGACCGGCGACATCATCGTCACTGCGCAGAAGCGTGAGCAAAGCCTGCAGAGCGTCCCCGCCAGCGTCGTCGCGCTGACGACGCAGCGATTGCAGGACCTCAACATCACCAATTTCAACGAATATGCCTCCCTGCTCCCGAGCGTGACATTCCAGTCGACGCAGCCGGGCACCACCACCGTCTATGTCCGCGGCGTCGCGTCGGGCGGCGACGGCAACCATTCGGGGCCGCTGCCCAGCGTCGGCGTGTATCTCGACGAGCAGCCGGTCACCACTATCGGCGGCACGCTCGACGTCCACATCTATGACATCGCGCGGATCGAGTCGCTCGCCGGGCCGCAGGGCACGCTCTACGGCGCGTCGTCCGAAGCGGGCACGATCCGCATCATCACCAACAAGCCGGACTTGTCGGGCACCTATGGCCGCGTCGACACCGAGCTGAACAGCGTCAACAAGGGCGGGGTCGGCGGCCGGGTGGAGGGGTTCGTCAACCTGCCGATCAGCAGCCGCGTCGCCGCGCGCGTCGTCGGCTGGTATCAGAAGGACGCAGGGTATATCGACAACGTGCCGGGGACGCGCAGTTTTCTAGGGCCGGTTACCGCGCGCGACGCGAACGGCAACATCACCGCCTTCGGTCCCGGCATCACCGTCACCAACGCCGCGTTCGTCAAGAAGAACTATAACGATGTCGAGATCGCGGGCGGGCGCGCGGCGCTGAAGATCGACCTCGACGACAATTGGACGGTCGAGCCGACCGTGTTCGGGCAGGACCAGCACAATCACGGCAGCTTCGGCTATGATCCGTCGCTCGGCGACCTCAAGGTCCAGCATTTCTATCCCGAATATCAGCACGACCGCTTCGTTCAGGCGGCGCTGACGATCCAGGGCAAGCTCGGCAATTGGGACGTGACCTATGCGGGCGCGTATCTCGACCGCAAGATCGACTCGTCGAGCGATTATACCGACTATGCCGAAGCCTATGATAGCTTGTACCATAACGCGGGCGGCATCGCGAACTACTTCTATTTTACCGACAATGCGGGCAACACGATCGACCCGCGCCAGCGGATCGTCGGCGCGGATCATTTCACCAAACATAGCGAGGAGTTCCGCGTTGCCTCGCCCGCGACCGACCGCTTCCGCCTAGTCGCGGGGCTGTTCTTTCAGCGGCAGACGCACCTGATCCACCAGGATTACCAGGTGCCGAACCTCGGCGCGAGTGGATCGGTCAACGGTCGTCCCGGGACATTGTGGCTGACGCAACAGAACCGCGTCGATCGCGATTATGCGGTGTTCGGCGAGGCGAGCTATGACATCGTGCCCCACCTGACGCTGACCGCGGGCGGGCGCGGGTTCATCTACAACAACACGCTGATCGGCTTCTTCGGCTTCGGGCGCGACCCGAATGGGCCGCCGTACAACGCCGCGGGAAGCTCGCGGACGGGCGTCGCGGGATGCTTCACCGCCGACGGTGCCACCGTGCGCGACGGCACGGGGGCGGCGGAGCTTCCCGCCGCCGTGCCGGGGGGCCCGTGCACCAATCTCGGCCAGTTCGACAACAGCACCGGCGGCGTCGACCCCAAGCGCGCAGAGGGGCAGGGGTTCACCCACCGCCTCAACCTCAGCTGGAAGCCGTCGGGCGACCTGCTCCTCTACGGCACCTGGTCGCGCGGCTTCCGCCCGGGCGGGATCAACCGGCGCGGCACGGTCGCGCCCTATGCGCCCGATTACCTCACCAATTACGAGGTCGGGTTCAAGACGACCTTTTTCGGCAAGAAACTGCGGCTCAACGGCGCGGCCTATCAGCAGGAGTGGAAGCGGTTCCAGTTCGCCTTCCTCGGCCAGAACAGCTTCACCGAGGTGCATAACGGCCCCAATGCGCGCATCCGCGGCGTGGAGCTCGACGCGGGGCTGTCGCTGTTCCGCCAGCTGTCGATCAACGCGTCGGGCTCGTACACCGATGCGCGGACGCGGCAGAACCTGTGCGCGATCGACGACCCGACCTACAGCTGCGCCGACACCGGCAACAGCAATTTCATTGCCGCGCCCGCGGGCACAAGGCTGCCGATCACGCCGCGCGTCAAGTTCAGCGCCAACGCGCGCTACACCGTCCCGCTCGGGTCCGGCAGCGCGTATCTGCAGGGGCTGGTCAACCACCAAAGCTCGGCGGCGTCCGATATCCGTACCGCGGTGGTGGAAGCGGGGACGGGCGCGATCGTCAACGCGGCGGCGCTGACCGGGCGGCTGGCGGCGTTCACCACCGCCGATTTCCGCCTCGGCTATGACTGGAGCCGGTTCAGCTTCGAGCTGTTCGCGCAGAACGCGTTCGACACGCGCGCGCAGCTATCGCGATTTCAGGAATGCGGCTCCTGCTACCAGCGGCCGTACATCGTCACCAACCCGCCCCGGACGCTCGGCGCGCGGCTGGGCGCGAAGTTCTGACACGTGGCCCGCGAACGCTCGGCTTCTGGTCGAGCCTCGCGCTGGTGGTTGGGAACCTGATCGGGTCGGGCATCTACATCCTGCCCGCGACGCTGGCCCCGCTGGGCGCGAACGCGGTCGTCGGCTGGGCGGCGACGATGCGGGCGGCGATCTCCTCGCCGCTCTCCAGCCGGACACCCGCCACCCGCGCTCGATCGACCAGCACCCGCGCGACCGGCGCGTCGAGGCTGATCTCCCCCTGCTCGACACACGCCGCCGCCATCGCCTGCGTGATCGCGCCCATGCCGCCGACCGAATAGCCCACGCGCCGTATTTGCCGTTCACTTCGCCGAAGACGTGGTGGAGCAGGTGACGGCGGACGTTGATGAACGCGCGCACTTGGCGATTGTCGCCGCGCACCGCCGCCACGCTTTCGCCCAGGTAATCGGGCGTACGGTAATCGCCGGGGTCCGCCAGATCGCTTTCGTGACACATGATCTGCCACGACGGCCGGATCACGCGCGCGGTCTCGACCTCGGCATGTTCGGCGTCGGTGTAGAGCCAGCCCGGCAGGCCCCAGTCCGCATCCGGATCACGGTCGATGTCGGCGAAGCGTTGCGCCATGCTAACGGGACAGGTCGGGGATCAGCGACAGGTAATAGCCGATTGCGGGGCTGATCGTCGCCACGGGCGTCCGCTCGTTCAGCCCGTGGCTGAAATCCTCCGACTCCTTGATGAACACCGGACTCGCGCCATAGCTCGCGACGCCGTGATAGCGGTACCACATACTGTCGCTCGCGCCCGCCGCCATGCTGGGGAAGACGGGGACGCCCGGATAGACCTTGCCCATCGCCCTCGTCACCGCGCCGACAAAGTCCGCGCGCATCGGCGAGGCGTCGTTGGCGACGCTGCCTTCGGTCACGTCGGCGAACGAGACGCCCGGATCGGCGGCGACGCGTTGCAGTTCCGCCATGATCTCGGCGGGTTTGTGGCCGGGGAAGATGCGGCAATTAATGTTGGCGGTCGCGCGCTGCGGCAGTGCGTTGAGGGCGTGGCCGCCATTGACCATCGTCGTGACGCAGGTGGTGCCGATCTTGCCGACGGTGGCGATGTTGCCCGTCAGCGTCTCGATCGCTGCCGCGTTCGTCGGGTCCGCCGCAAAGGCGCGCATGGCCGCGCCGGTGGACGGGTCCTCGTACGCCGCGGCCTGGCTGAAGTAAGCGCGGGTGAGGTCGTTCAGCTCCGGCCTGAACCGGTACTCCCCGATCCGGACCAGCGCGGCGGACAGCTCGTTGATCGCGTTGACCCGGCGCGGCGCGGAGCTGTGACCGCCGGGGTTGGTGACGGTGAGCTGGAAATCGGCATAGGTCTTCTCCGCCCCCTGCCAGGTGAAATAGCGGGGCTTGCCCGTGGTCTCGTCGAGCACGCCGCCGCCGCCGTCGATGTTGAGGACGAGGTCCGCGTCCTTTAGCTGCTCGGCGATGAGCGCGCTGGTCTTCATCCGCGTCTCCTCGTCGCCGGAGAATTGCAGGACGATATCGCGCCGCGGCTGGTATCCCTCGCGCTTGAGCTCAAGCAGCGCCGAGATCGCCAGCGCCGCATCCAGCTTCATGTCGGTCGCGCCGCGCCCGTACAGATAGCCGCCCTCCACCACGGGCGTGAACGGGTCCCGCCGCCAGTCGGCGGGCTTGGCCTCGACGACGTCGAGATGCCCGGAGATAACGAGCGGCTTGAGGCGGGGGTCGCGCCCGCGCCAGCGCGCGATGAGGTAGGCGGTGCCGTCGACGGGGGTGACGGTCACGTCCGCGTCCGCGAACCCGCCCGCGACGAGCAGCTGCTTTACATAGGCGTCGGCCTGCGGCGTCTGGTTGCCCGGCCCATCGACCGAGCGATAGCCGATCAGCCGCTCGGCGATCGCCAGCGCGCGCGTGTCCGCCTCGGCATGCGCGCCCGGAGCCGCCGCCGCCAGCGCCGCCGCCATCATCACCCCGATCGCCATGCCTGCCACTCCCCCCGCGCCGCGCGCATCGAAGCACGCCGCGTGCGGGGTGGCAACTCACGCGATGCTCAGCGCGGCGAGGTCATGCGCGTTCCTTGCAAATGGATCGCGCGCGGTTGTGCGGTGGCACCGCGCGCCTTACGCAGCGGCGATGAGCAGCATCGCGGTGGAAGGCCTGTGCAAGAGCTTCGGCGGGGCTGCGCCGG
>CAXTTU010000190.1:0-6585 GCA_964247225.1 uncultured Sphingomonas sp.
GCACGACCTCGTTTACATCAACGCCGGCCAGCGCGGACTTCAGCTCCGGCTGTCTCCCGTCGATGCGGCGCGGGTGCTCGGGGCAATCGTTTCACCGCTGACCGTCGGGGGCTAGTCAGCCAGGCGGATCACTGGCCGGGCAAGGGGCCGCCGCATGTAGCGCGCGCCCTCCCCATAGGTCGCGAGTTTCGCCTGCAAGTCCGGCGGGCCGTCCACGACCGTGAACCCCTGAAGACGCCAGAACCGGGCGCTGTCGTTGACCGCGACCAGCGCGATCTCGCCGAAGCCCGCACCCTGCGCCTTTCTCGCGATCTCCCCAACGATCGCGCGGGCCTGTCCCGACCCCGCCGCGTCGGGTCGGATCGCGAGGTCGTGGAGGAAGAGCGCCTCGCCCTGTTCGGGAAGCGCTCCCAACGGCGCGTTGAGCGGCGGTATCGTTCCGCGCGGCCACGAATAGGCGATCAGATAGCCCCCGAGCGACCCGGTCCCATCGTCGAGTGCGAAGCACCAGGACGGGCTCAACGCGAGCCGCTCGGCGAAGCACGCCGGGTCCTCGTGATGCTCGGGGAAGGCGATCCGGGCGATGTCGGCGACTTGCGCAAGGTCTGCCGCGGTCAGGGGTCGCCATCGAAACCGGGTCAAGGTCGCGTCTCCCCACGCAGATTAGTCGATGCGCGGTATCGCATCCGCCGGCCCCGCGCTGTAGTCGTTCGATGCGCCGGCGAAACCCGGTCCCGCCGGAGTAGCCATGAAGAACGAACATCACCACCACCGCGGCGCTCGCTGGCTGCCGTCGGACCCCGACGTGCATCGCGGCTGGATCGCGGACCTCATCGCGGAGGTCGACCGGAACCCAGCGCCGTTGCACCCGATCATCGCCAGCTTCCGGGCGTTCATCGAGGGCGACGCCGAAGCCTACCTGCTGTTCAACCAGATGTTCGAGCAGGCGTCGACCAAGGCACCCTATGCGGACGAAGCCGCCGGTGAGGCGCAGGTGCGCGACTACGCAACGATGCTGCGGCTCTTCAATGCGCTCCTGACCCGGGCCCCGGAGTATAACCGCAGCGGCGTGGTGGGCGTGCCGTTCAATGCGATCCTCGATCGCGCGATGGGAACGCCCGCGGGCTTCGCCGCTTTCCTGAACGAGCGGGTCAACGGCCATCTACGGGCGATGCTCAATGCGTGGGGCACGTTTCTGGGGTCGCCCGAGTCCCGCTCGGTCCTGAGCGAGGACCCTCGCAAGGGCTGGTTCGGCGAGGACGCGATGGCGGACATGCCCGGCTTCGACGAGCAGTTCGTCTGCGACCCGGCCGCCCCGCACAAGGGCTTTGGCTCCTGGGACGATTTCTTCACTCGCCGCTTCCGGCCCGGCGTCCGCCCGGTCGCCTCGCCGCAGGACGACGCGGTCGTCGCGAACCCGTGCGAGTCCGCGCCATACCGCATCGCGCGCGACGTTGCGCTGCGCGACCGGTTCTGGGTCAAGGGGCAGCGTTATTCGCTGGAGCACATGCTGGCGGGCGACGGCTTCACGCCCGAGTTCGTCGGCGGAACCGTCTATCAGGCGTTTCTCTCCGCGCTCAGCTACCATCGCTGGCACGCCCCGGTGAGCGGGACGGTGGTAAAGGCCTATCTGCAGCCGGGAACCTATTATTCCGAAACGCTGGCCGAGGCGGACGACCCGTCCGGACCGACGGAGTCGCAGGCGTACCTCGCCGAGATCGCCACGCGCGGGCTGATCTTCATCCGGGCCGACAACCCCGCAATCGGCCTCCTGTGCTTCATGCCGGTCGGCATGGGCGAGGTCTCGACCTGCGAGATCGGGGTCGCCGAGGGCCAGCACGTCAGCAAGGGCGACGAGATCGGTATGTTCCACTTCGGCGGCTCGACCGCATGCCTGCTGTTCCGCCCCGGCGTCCTGCTCGATTTCGACACTGGTGGCCAGGAGCCGGGCCCGAAGGCGTCGAGCATCCATGTCGGCGCGCGGATCGCAACCGTACGCTGATCCTCGGGATTACTTGGGTGCCGGTCTGCGTTCGGTTACGGACGGGCATGGACTTCGACCAATTGCTCATCCGCTTCTTCGGCACTGAGGAGGTCGGCGAGCTTGCGCCCGAGGCGCTTGCCGCCGGTGTCGACCGGCTGCTCGTCCAGTTCGGGTTGGAGCGTGACGGCGGTCGCCGGTTCGCCTTGTGGTGCCTTGCCTATATGCTCGGCGTAGCGCCCGATCTCGACATCGCGTTCAAGGACGAAGCGGACCGCGAGGCCGCCCGCGACTTCATGGACACGGTTGATCGTGAGATCGACAAGGACGGTAGCGCGGCGAGATGACGCCCGTCCGCAAGCCGGTCATCCCGGAGGACTACGCCCATGGCCGGCGCGACGGCCTGCGGCTCGCGCTCGCCATCCTGGCGGCGGAGGAGGCGAAATGGGCGGCGCTGCTCGGCGAGAGCCCTTCGTGGCGGACCAACGCGATCCGCGAGGTGCGGCACAAGACGTTGCAGGTGGCGCAGCGGCGCGTCCGGACGGCGTTGGGCCGGCTGACGCCGAAGACCGATGACCCGATCGATCCCGAACTTGCGGCCGCGCTGGAGCAGGCCGGACTCTGAAGACCGGGGGCGGAGGAGGGGTAGCACTTAGGATCGTGCTGGATCATGAGCGAGGCAGGATGCCGATCTCTCGTAACCAGCCTTCCGCCAGCGTTGGCCACTGGTCGACGGGATGCCCCGTCGATCGCAGGCCAAAGGCATGGCCGCCCTTTGCGAACAGGTGAACCTCGGCCGCCACGCCTGCGTCCTCCAGCGCGTGCGCGTAGATCAGGCTCTGGCGAATGCCGTCGACCTTGTCATCCCAGGCCTGAACGATGAACGTCGGGGGAGTATTGGCGGTGACATGCAGGGACGGGTCCATGTCCCAGCCATCTCCACGCCAGATATGGCCGGGATAGATCGCCATCGCGAAATCGGGCCGGCTGCTCACCCGATCAACGGCATCGACCGGCGTGTATGCAGGAGCGAACTTGTTGCTCGTCTCCGCCACCAGATAACCGCCCGCCGAAAATCCGAGCGCTCCGATCTTTTGGGGATCCACGCGCAGCCGATGTGCATTGGCCCTGACGAGCCGGATGGTGCGCTGTGCGTCCTGCAGCGCTCGGCGGACCTTTGGCGTGCGATGGCAGTCGCAGCTGCTGTCATAATGGTCATCGCTCCTGGGCACCCGGTACTTGGCCAGAACGCAGGTGACGCCCCTGGCCGTCAGCCAGGCGCAGGCGTCGGTGCCCTCGAGGTCGATGGCGAGCACCTCGAAGCCGCCGCCGGGAAAGACCACCATAGCCGCCCCGGTATTGCGTCCTCTGGCAGGGAAGATCGTCATCGTCGGCACGGAGACGTTCTTGACGCCCGTGACGGGCAGGCCACCAAACCTGCCGGGGTTGGTTTTGGTGGCGGCTGACTCCGCCGGCTGCGACACGCCTTCCATGTCCGGAGCGCCGGCTGGCCAGAGCGCGATCTGCCTCCTGCCCACGGGTGGCCAGGCTGGACGGCTGACCATGTGACTTTCGTGTGCGCGCGGCGGCGACGGGGACGCGTTGCATCCGGCCAGACCGATAGCAGCGAACAGAGCGACCAACGACTTGGGCAATGGCCGGTCCTTTTCTTCCCGTGTAGCCGTGCGAACGATCATCCATGTGGGTACGCTCGACGACCCATGTCCGCAATTGGACGTAAGCCTTGCTCGCCCGCGAACGGCTCGGGCATCGTGAGACCGTCCGCCACGGCGCAACCATACGCAAATACTATGCCCGGGCGGGTTTACCGATCTCGATCAGCTATGCGGCTCCGCCCTAGTTGCCGGTTGCCCGACGGTGGGCGGCGATGATGGGCGTGTGATGGTGATCGGCAGGACGGTGTTGGCGGCGGTGTTGCTCCTGGGCGTGGCGGGGCCCGTTGCGGCGCAGGTGGCGGGCGATCCGGGCAGCGGGAGCAGCGACAAATCGACCCTGCCACCCGCGCAGACGACGGCACCGCCCGCCGCCGCCGCCCCGTTCACGATCACCGGCGGCGCGGCGATCGTCTCGCAATACCGGTTCCGTGGCCTGTCGCAGTCGGACAACAAGCCGGTGGTGCAGGCGACCTTCACCGTCGCGCATTCGTCGGGGCTGTACCTGTCGACCTGGGGCTCGAGCGCGAACGGCAACAATGCGGTCAACATCGGCGGCACCGAGATCGACGTCTATGGCGGCTATACCCACGCGCTCGGCAAAAGCGGCGTGACGGTCGATGCGGGGCTGTACGGTTATATTTACCCCGGCAGCCGCAAGGCGGTCGGCATCGACGAGAGCTATTACGAAGTCTATGGCTCGCTCGCCAAGACGTACGGCCCGGTGACCGCCAAGGCGGGCGTGTATTGGGCACCCGGCCAGCACTATTTCCGCGCCTTCGCCACGCCGACGCGGTACAGCGTGTATGAATATGGCGAGCTGAGCGCCGCGCTCCCGCATACCGCCCTGACGCTGCACAGCCATCTCGGCCATACCGGCGGCGGCTTCGACTATGCCGCGCACGAATATCTCGATTACACCGTCGGCGCGGGATACAAGTGGAAGGCGCTGACCTTCGACCTGTCGCTGGTCGGCACGAACCTGTCGCGCCGCGACACCGCCGCGTTCGATGCCGCCTACGCCACCACCGACTTCCACCGCGATGCCAAATCGGTGCTGGTCGGCTCGGTCACAGCGAGCTTTTGAGGAGCGTCGGTCATGCAGGATCTGATCTGGGTCGCGATCACCTTGGGGCTGCTCGCGCTGACATTGGCGTATGTCCGCCTGTGCGAGCGGGCGTGAGGAGGCGACCATGACCATCGAACTCTGGCTCGCCGCGATCGTCGCGATCGGGCTGCTCTTCTACCTCGTGGCCGTGCTCGTCCGGCCGGAACGCTTTTAGGAGCGGCGCGATGACCATCCAGGGCTGGCTCCTGATCCTCGTCTTCTTCGGCATCCTCATCGCGCTGACCCGCCCGATGGGCGCGTGGCTGCACGCGCTCTACGAAGGCCGGCGCACGCCGCTCCACACGGTGCTCGGGCCGGTGGAGCGCGGCTTCTATCGGCTGGCGGGAGTCGATCCCGCCGCCGAGCAGGGCTGGGCGCGCTACGCCGTCCACATGCTCGTGTTCAACGCCGCGCTGGCGCTGTTCACCTATCTGATCCTGCGCATCCAGTTCTACCTGCCGCTCAACACGCCCGGGTTCGCGGGCGTGGGGCCGGACGGCGCGTTCAACACCGCGGTCAGCTTCACCACCAATACCAACTGGCAATGGTATTCGGGCGAGTCGACGATGTCGAACCTGAGCCAGATGCTCGCGCTGACGATCCATAACTTCACCTCCGCCGCGACCGGCATCGCGCTTGCGTTCGCGCTGTTCCGCGGCTTTGCCCGACGCAACGCGAGCACGATCGGCAACTTCTGGGCCGATTGCACGCGGGTGACGCTGTACTTGCTGCTGCCGATCTCGGTCGTATATGCGCTGGTGCTGATCGCCGGCGGCGTGCCGCAAACGCTGACGCAGCAGGTGACCGCCACCACCGTCGAGGGCGCGCGGCAAGTAATCGCGCTGGGGCCGGTGGCGAGCCAGGAAGCAATCAAGATGCTCGGCACCAACGGCGGCGGCTTTTTCAACGGCAACAGCGCGCACCCGTTCGAAAACCCGAGCGACTGGATCAACTTCATCCAGATGCTGTCAATATTCGTCATCGGCTTCGGCCTGACCTGGACCTTCGGCAAGGCGGTGGGCGACACGCGCCAGGGCTGGGCCATTCTCGCCGCGATGATCCTGCTGTTCCTCGCCGGCGTCGCCGTCTGCTACTCGCAGGAGGCTGCGGGCAACCCCGTCCTACATTCGCTCGGCGTCGCGGGCGGCAACATGGAGGGCAAGGAGACGCGCTTCGGCATAGCCGCGTCCGCGTTGTTTGCAGTGGTCACCACCGACGCTTCGTGCGGCGCGGTGAACGCGATGCACGACAGCTTCACCGCTCTGGGCGGCCTGGTTCCGCTGTTCAACATCCAGCTCGGCGAAGTGGTCGTCGGGGGCGTCGGCGCGGGCATCTACGGGTTCCTCCTGTTCGCCATCCTGGCGGTTTTTGTCGCCGGGCTGATGGTCGGGCGCACGCCTGAATATGTCGGCAAGAAGATCGAGAGCCGCGAGGTTAAGCTGGCGGTGCTCGCCATCGCGGTGCTTCCGTTGTGCATCCTGGGCGGCACCGCGATCGCGTCCGTCACCACCGCTGGCCTTGCAGGGCCGCTCAACAAGGGCCCGCACGGGTTCGGGGAAATCCTTTACGGATTCACCAGCGCGGTCGGCAACAATGGGTCGGCCTTTGCCGGGCTGACTGCGGGAACGCCGTTCTACAACGGGCTGCTAGGCGTCGCGATGTGGTTCGGGCGCTTCTTCGTGATCGTCCCCGCGCTCGCCATTGCCGGGTCGCTCGCCGCCAAGAAGCACACGCCGCCCTCCGCGGGGTCGTTCCCCACCACGGGCGCGCTCTGGGTCGGGCTCTTGGTCGGGATCATCCTGATTCTGGGCGGGCTCACGTTC
>CAXTTU010000191.1:0-6568 GCA_964247225.1 uncultured Sphingomonas sp.
GCGCCGGGTGCGCACAAACGTCGGCTTCATCCAGGACCCCGGCCATGCAGAGCCCTGGATTGTCGCCATGTCCGAGGCTCCGGGCTACCTCACGACGCTGGACTACGCGCGGCGCTGGGGCATCGAGCCAATGTTCTCCGACTTCAAGACCCGTGGCTTCGGCCTGGAAGACAGCCAAATCCGCTACCCGGACCGGCTGGCCAGGCTTATCCTGGTCACGGCGCTGGCACTCTATTTCGCCGTGTCCACGGGACAATGGGACGCCGCCCACCACGCCACGCCCGCTGAACGCAGAAACCCGCAGCAGCAGCCGAAGAACGTCCTGCGCAGCATGACGTCGTGGTTCACGCGCGGCCTGCGGCGCATCGCCAACCTGCTCCAAACCCTTCAGCCCATCCCACAACTTTGGGACGTCGCAGCAACTGATAGATGCTGAGTCGTTACTGCTCATTGGTTTAAGATAAATCTTGAAAGGTCTAAGTGTAAAATGTGAAAATACTTAATTATCACTATAACAAAACAAGATTTGCAAAAAATTGTTTGTAAACTGAATGCATTAATTAACTTTAAAATTTATTTACTTTATTGTAAAGAAAAATCTTATTACCAGTATTTTATTGATTGTGTTTGCTGATCTCATGGTTTGTTTATAATTATTTTATGCGACATCATTAGTTATCGCGCTTTGTTGAATAATAGGAGTTCGGCGCTGAAGCAGTTCGAATGCAACTCTGTAACTGAGAGTGTCGAGCGACGAGAGCTACCCAGGCAAATGAATGACTCGAGTTTCGGTCGATGGTCGCGATCACTCCTACGGCGTTCGCGGAAGAGATCGAGTCAGCCGAGACGGCCCCCGCGGTCGAGCGCCGCAGCTGCGACCTCGCCCAGGGCTTTGGTTTCGCCAAGCCGACGCCAGGCAGACGCGTTCCGTGTTTTGGGACGGTGGATGCGGCCCGCGTTGTATGCCAGGCGCGTCCACGTGGGACGGGACTGGCCAAGCGACTCCAGGCCCCCGAACGCCATCCGTGGCAGCGCTGTTTCTTTATCAACCGTTAAATTTTGCTCTGTAACTGCCATGACTGGCTCGTGGCAACCGCCCATAGAAACGCTTCCTACTTGCGCATGATCCGCCGAGCAGGAGACGCAATGGCGACGAACACGTTCCGGGCGGTCCGGTTTTCCCTGTTCAAGGACAAGTCATGCCGTCACGCATTCTGGTCGTAGAGGACGACGATCTGCAGCAGGCGATGCTCACTGCCGCGCTCGCCAGTCGCGGCTACGAGGTCGAGGTCGCCTCCGACGGGCTCACGGCCGTGCACGAGCTGCGCGCGGGCGGCTACGACCTCGCGCTCATCGACTACAACCTGCCCGAGATCGACGGCCTCGCTTCTGCGCGCCTGTTGCGCGACCTCATGGCCGAGGAGGACCGGCCGAAGCTGATCGCGGTCACCGCTGCTGCCGACAGTCTCGGCATCCGAGAAGCGTCGTGGAGAGTCTTCGACGCGGTCGTGCCCAAGTCGCTCGAATTATCCGCGCTGCTCACGATCGTGGATACCCACCTGCGCGCTGCCACAGCTGTCCAGACCGCGCGTGCAGCCGAAACGGCTTGGCGCGAACTGGGTCTCGGCGATGCGCCAGCCGTCATCCCACTCCGGCACCTGACGCCGGCGCAGGCGCAGCTGCTGCGCTGCTACTTCGACCTTTCCGGCCGGCGCGAGCCGGAGGCGGTGCTGCTGCTCGGGCCGGAGGCGGCCGACGACGCGGTCGCAGCGCGGGCGCAGTCACCCCACTTCGCCCTACCGTTTGTGGATCTCACGGGCGGTTATGCCGGGGCCGACGCATCCTTCTCCGCCGCTGACCGCTCGACATGGGGCGCGGTGGCGAGCGTGATCACGCGCTTCGCGGAGCGGCGCCGTTCGCTCGCACGGGGGGCGCTTCAGGCGGCCGACCTCGACACGCGCCTGCTGGCATATGTGTTCCTCTCCGGACGTCCATTTCAGCCCGCCCCGGATTTTGCAAGCCGCGAGTGCGTCCACTACCCCGGCTTCTTCCCGGACGGCGAGGCACGGCTCGCGGCCGAGCGCCTGGCCGGTCGCGGCCTGCTGGACCGGCGCTTCTTCGAACGCTTCCACGCTTGCGGGAGCTGTGGCTCGTCGCGGCTGAACGCGCGTGAGGAGTGCCCGGCCTGCCACTCCGCCCAACTGCGGGAGGTGCCGCTCATCCACCACTTCCGCTGCGCCCACCAAGCGCCGGAGGCCGACTTCGCGCGCGGCCCGCACCTGGTCTGCCCGAAGTGCCGCCAGCATCTGCGCCACTACGGCAGCGATTACGACAAACCTGGCACCGCCGTCGCCTGCGGCGGCTGCGCGGTCGTCAGCCCCGAGCCGGCCGTGGGCTTCTCCTGCCTCGACTGCGGTGCCCGCACCGGCGGCGATGCGGCACCGAAGCGGGACGTGTTCGGCTACGCACTGACCGACAAAGGCGCCGCCGCGCTCCGGCGCGGAGCGGCACGCCTCGCCGCTGATGCCGCTCCGCTCGCCGTTGCACATCTGCCCGAGGCGATCCGCGACGAGTTGGCGCGCACGGGCGTGGCTGCGGCGCTGGTGGAACTGCGCTACGGCGCGCGGGGGCACATCGTCGCCCGCCGCGGGGAAACGGGCTTCGCGGCCATGCGCCGCCTGTTTCTGGACAACTTGGTCAGCGCGATCGAGGGGGATTGCGTGGTGGCGTCGGATCCCGAGACCGATCACGTGCTGATCCGCAGCGCCTCGCGGGATACGCTGGCTGAACTGACCCCCGCCCTGCTAGAGGCATGCCAGGAGGTCCTAGCCGAGGGCCTGGAGCCCGAACTGCGGCTGATGGAGCTTCCTCGCCCCGTTGCCGCCCCGGCGCCGAGCCGATGATTGACGTCGGCCTCGCGCTCGATTTCCTTGCTTCGCAGTCCACCGAAGCAATAGCGCGGCTGTTCTGGTTCACCCTGAGTCTCGAAATTCCCCGCTACGCCTGCAGCTTCCTCGCCCTCGGCTTGGCGGCCGCCTCGGCCGAGCGGCGGGCGGCGCGGGCCGGGCACGCGCCCCTGGCCGTGCGCCGCACGGTCAGCGTAACCGTCATCGGGCACAATGAGGCCGAGGCGATCGAGCGTTGCCTGCGCAGCCTGCGCGAGCAGTCGCTGCCCCCGACCGAGGTGATCGTGGTCAGCGACGGCTCCTCGGACGGCATGGCCGCGCTCGCGGCGCGGCTGGTGCGCGAGGGCCTTGCCACCCACGCGCTCGCGACCGACCTGCGCGGCGGCAAGTCGGCCGGCTTCAATCTCGCCCTGCGCGCGTGCCGCGGCGACGTCGTGGTCAACGTGGACTGCGACTGCTCCTATGACCGTTTCGCGCTGGAAGGCATCGTCGCGCCCTTCGCCGACCCGGACGTCGGCGCCGTCTCCGGCGACCTCGCGCCCCGCAACGGGGCCATGAGCCTCGTTGCTCAGTTACAAGAGATCGAGTACCTGCTGTCCATATCGGTCGGCCGACGCGTCGCGGCCGGGCTGAACCAGGTCTCCTGCATCTCGGGCGCCTTCGGCGCGTATCGCAGGGTCGCGGCCGAGCAGGTTGGTGGCTGTGATGCCGGCGGCGGCGAGGACCTCGACCTGACGTTGCGCCTGCGCGCGGCCGGCTGGCGCGTCGCCTTCGCCCCGGACGCGGTCTGCTACACCGACGTGCCTACCCGTTTGTGGGCCCTGGTGCGTCAGCGCCTACGCTGGGAGCGCGACTCCATCCGGCTCCGCTGCCGCAAGCATCGGCGCAGCCTTACGGGATCGGTCCGGAGCAGCGGCGGCGGCGGCTTCGCCGAGGCGGCACACCAGTGGGACTTCCTGATATTCGAACTCGGCGCGACGGCGGTGTTCCCGTTCTATCTCGCGTGGCTGTTCTCGCAATATGGCGGCTTGGCGCTGCCGATCCTGGTGGCCATGCAGTCCGGCCTGTTGCTGCTCGACACCGCCTTGCTCTCGCTCGCGGCTCTCATTGTGCCTCGCCCGGTACTGCTCAGCACCCTGATCTACATGCCGGGCTACTCGGTCTACTCGGGCTGGGTGATGCGCCCGGTGCGACTGCTCGCGTTCGTGCACGAGTGGTTCCTGTTCGGCTCGCGGCACGACAACTATGTGCCGGCCAAGGTCCGGCTAATCCGGAAATGGTGAGGTGACGCGGCAATGCAACGCATAAGGGCGCGCACGCGCGTCGACACCCTGGCGAATGAGCAGCGTGCCTCACCCGTGCTGTGGGGACGGCGGGTCTACCTCGCAATTCTTTTGGGGATAGGGCTGCTCGCGCTCGATTGGGCCGTCGGCGACGCCCTGATCCTGCGCGCCGACGGCCTGGTGGTCGCCGACCGGAGCGTGGCGGGGGCGACGTACGCCGCGCGCGTCTCGAAGGTCCTGGTGCGCGAGGGCCAGCGCGTAGCGGCCGGCGACGTCATCGTGGAGCTCGAGTCCGCCGACATGCTGCGCGACATCGCCCAGGTCTCGGCGCAGAATGCGGATCTTGTCACACGCGAGGTGCAGCTACGGACCAAGGCGGTGACGCTCGGCGTACTCGTTCCGCTTGCCGAGCGTCACGCGCGAGAGAGCGCGGGGGTGGTTGACAAACTCGACCAGATGACCGGCTCCGGCCTTGTCTCCTCCGAGCGGCTGAACCAGGCGCTCGGCGCCGAGTACGAAGCGGCATCGCGGCTGGCCGGCCTGCGTGCGGAGGCGGCCCTGCTCGCGAACGAGCTGCCGCTGGTCACGCGCATGCGAGAGCGGGCGGGCGAGACGCTGCGGCAGCTGGAAGCTTTCTATGACACGGGCTTGATCCGCGCCGCGCGCGACGGCACCGCCGGTGCTCGCGTTCCGGCGCCGGGCCAAGTGGTTAAGGTTGGCGACGAGCTGCTTCAGATCTACGGCGACCAGACCAGCATCTTGGCATACTTGCCGGAGATCTACCTCTTCGCGCTGGCGCCGGGCGACCGGGTGAAACTCGTAGGCGGGTCGGCGCGGGCCGAGGGCGTGGTCGAGGCGCTACTTTCGGTGACGGACCAGCTGCCGCCCGAGTTCCAGAGCATGTTCCGCCCGCGCGACCGCAGCCGCCTCGTGCGCATCCGCTTGCCCAGCGGGAACGGGTTCGTGATATCGCAGAAGGTGCGGGTGCGCGGCTGCGCGCTGGGCTGGTGCTGGCACTCGCCCGGCGCCTCCGGGTTGCTCACGGACTTCTGGCAGCGGCTCGCGGCGTGGACGCAAGGAGCGAGCCTAGGGATCGGCGCAGGAAGCGCTCTGGTCAAGGTAGGGACGTCCACGGCAGCGCGCGTTGCTTCCGACTTGCACCTTGGTCGCTTGCCTTTGGTTCCACGGCGGTCGGTCCTATCCTTGGCAGCAAGCGCCCGTGAACATGCTGGCATAGGTATCAACATCATGTCATTATAGATACGAATGAGCTGCTCCGGGCTGCTCTCTGCTCCGCCGACGGCTCCCCCCGTCAAAACAACCACGTAGGACGGTGTAGATGCGGCGCAGATCCCCTCGTCCATTTAGCGATAGCCGTGTAGAAACCGCTTCCCGACCGGCCTGCAGCCTGGCGAGGAAGCCAGCGGCTTTGCTCCTGATGGCCCTTGCGGGTGCCCTCGTCCTTTCGCGTCCGTCGCTCGCGACGGTGTTTGCCCCAAGCTTCGCCCACCCTTCGCTCGACGCGGGCTTGGCAGCGACTGGGTCGCCCGGAACCAGCTTCAGCGTCGGCGGCGGCACGCTGGCGCTCGACCAGGCTGCGGGCGAGGGAAACGGAGGTATATCCGTTACCACCACCGCCGCGGTGAGCGGCGACTTCGTCGCGACAGTCACGGCGTTGGGCATGCGCCTTGGCCGGACCGACCTCGGCCTCGTACTGGGCACCGCCGATTGGACTTACACGCTCGCCGACGTGTTCCTCAACGACCTCGCGGGCGCCGTGAACGGCAACGTCTTCCAGCCCGCCTTCAGCGGCGCGTTCCTGCCGAAGTTCACCGAGGCGCTGACGCTCACGATCACTAGGCAAGGCGACACCGTCACCGACACCTTCGACGCGGGCGCCGGGCCCGTCGTCATCAACTCGGGAACCGACCCGGCCCTGGGCGGCCCCGTGAACATTGGCTTGTTCCTGCTCGAGGCCGCCGGCGACACCGGCGCGCACCACGGCGCTTTCACCCATTTCCAGGTCGCGTCCGGGTCGGACGTTGAGGTCGTGCCGGTCTCCGAGCCGACGGCGGTGACGCTGATGATGTCCGGCCTGCTCGCGCTCTGCGGCCTGCGGCGTTGTTGCAGGGATCGGTTTGGTGGCGCCCGCGCCTTGTCCGGGGTAGCAGGTTCACCTCTGCCTGATGCCGCCACTCAGGCGATGGCACGCCTGCCGTGATCTCCTGCCTGATTATCTGCACCGCCATGCGCGGCTTGGTGGCGAAGCCAATCCCCCCAGGCACGTGGGCCGCAGCCAAGCGCGCGGGATCGTCGGTCCACGCCTAAGTGGTGCATCCGGCAAATTGGTTGAGATTTCTGCCGGTATGGTGCATTGAG
>CAXTTU010000192.1:0-6548 GCA_964247225.1 uncultured Sphingomonas sp.
TCGCGGTCGGCGCGGCGATCGGCTGGGCGGCGGAGGCGCTGGTCGGCGCGGCGTTAGACCGCTGGACGTGGGGCAGGGAGGACGAGGTTTCGCGCACGAGTGCGTGATCGAGATCAGCCCGGCGGCGTGATCGACGAGTTCGCCAGGTCCGCCGGGCGGAAACAATGGTCCATCGCACGGACCATATCGCTTCCGATCGTCATGCCGAATGCGTGACTACGCCACCGCCGCCTTGAGCTTCTCCACCAGATCCGTCCGTTCCCACGTGAACTGGTCGCCGTCCGCCTCGCGCCCGAAATGGCCATAGGCGGCGGTCGGTTGGTAGATCGGCGCATTGAGCTGGAGATGCTGGCGGATGCCCTTGGGGGTGAGGCGGACGAGCTGGGGTAGCACTGTTTCCAGCTTCGCCTCATCCACCGTCCCGGTGTCGTGGAGATTGACATACACCGACAACGGCTCGGCGATGCCGATCGCATAGGACAGCTGGATCGTGCAACGCTTGGCCAGCCCCGCCGCGACGACATTCTTGGCGAGGTAGCGCGCGACATAAGCGGCGGAGCGGTCGACCTTGGTGGGGTCCTTGCCGCTGAACGCGCCGCCGCCGTGCGGGGCCGCGCCGCCATAGGTGTCGACGATGATCTTGCGCCCGGTCACGCCCGCGTCGCCGTCCGGCCCGCCGATCTCGAACGCGCCGGTCGGGTTGATGTAGAGCGCGGTCTCGTCGGTCACGAAGCCGTCCGGCAATGTGGAGCGGAGCACGCCCTCGACATAGGAGCGCAGCTGCTCATACTTCGCCGGATCGGCATTCTCGCCCTGGAGGCAATAGCCGGGCTTGTGCTGGGTAGAGACGACGAGGGCGGTCGCGCGGACGGGGACGCCGTTCTCGTACTGGAGCGTGACCTGGCTCTTGGCGTCCGGCTCGAGAAACGGGGCCGCGCCCGAGTGCCGGTCGGCGGCCATCGTCTCGAGGATCTTGTGGCTATAATAGAGCGTCGCCGGCATCAGGCCGGGCGTCTCGTCGGTGGCATAGCCGAACATGATGCCCTGGTCGCCCGCGCCCTCGTCCTTGTTGTCGCCTGCATCGACGCCCATCGCGATCTCGGCGGACTGGCCGTGGAGATTGTTCGAGAAATCAAACCGCTCCCAGTGAAAGCCCGTCTGCTCATAGCCGATCCGCTTCACCGTCGCGCGAACGGTCGCCTCGATCTCGCCGAGCACGCCCGGTGCCCATTCGCCGTTCTCATACACGCCGCGCCCGCGGATCTCGCCCGCCAGCACGACCTTGTTGGTGGTGGTGAGCGTTTCGCAGGCGACGCGCGCTTCGGGGTCCTTGGACAGGAACAGGTCGACGATCGAGTCGCTGATCTGGTCGGCGACCTTGTCCGGATGGCCTTCGGACACCGACTCGGACGTGAAGATATAGCTGGAACGCATGGGAACTCCTCGTGGTGGAGGAAAAGCGCCGGCCGTTGCCATGCCGGATATAAAGCTTTCCTTATGTCTGCACTAAGCGCGGCGGCGGCGGAGCGCAACCGCGCAGGCGAGGAGGGCGAGGACGGCGAGTCCCGCCATGACATTGCCCATCCGCGCAAACAGCGTCGGCGGGAGCGGGGCGGGGAGCGGCAGCTCGATCGCGCCACGCTGACCTAACGGGATGCTCGCCAGCACGCGGCCGCGCGCGTCGATCGCCGCCGAGATACCGGTCGGCGTCGCGCGCAGCACGGGCAGCCCCTCCTCGATCGCGCGCATCCTTGCTTGGGCCAAGTGCTGCGGTGGGCCCCATGCGCCGAACCAGGCGTCGTTGGACGGGTTGAACAGGAAGGCGGGCCGATGCGCCCGGTCGATCACTTCGCCCGAAAAGACGATCTCGTAGCAAAGCTGCATCGCTCCCGCGCCGAAGCCGGGGAGCGCCAGCGTCCGCGGGCCGGGGCCGGGCTGATAGTCCAGGTCCCCCGGCACCAGCCGTGACAGCCCGAGCGCGGTCAGCAGCGGACGCATCGGGAGGTACTCGCCATAGGGGACGAGGTGCGCCTTGTCGTAGCGACCGACGATGCGCGTGCGGGGGTCGATCGCGAAGATCGCGTTGCTCGCGGTGCTCACCTCCCCGTCGGGGGTGAACTGCAGCGCGGAACCGCCGGTGAGCAGCAGGTCGCGCGGCCCGAGCAGCCGCGCGAGCCGCGCGCGCAGGCGCCGCGGGTCATGGTAGGCGAACCCGCGGAAGCCGTCGGGCGCGACATAGTAGCGCCACGGATAGCCGTCCTCAATGAAGTCGCGGATTACTCCTTCGGGCCAGAGCAGCAGGCGCGGGGAGGGGCCGGGATGGCCCGACTCGCTTTCGAGCGCGCGGAGCATCAGCTCACTGTCGGTCTCACCGCGCTGGTCCTGCCCGATGTTCGGCTGGACGATGCGGATCCGCGGCGTGTCGGCCCTGCGCTCCGGCGGGGTAAGGTCGAAGCCGGGGCCGATGCTCAGGGCTTGGCGGGAACGATTCGAATGGTTGGGCAACGGAATCGCGGCACCCAAGCTGTTGCTGAGCGCAAAGCCCGACAAGCCGATCGCACCCAATAGCGTGAGCGCAGATCGGCGGTGGGCTCCGAGGCTCAGCGCCAGCGCACCCGCCGCGAGGACGAACAGCCCCGATAGCGCATACGTCCCGACCCAGGCCGCGGCATAGGCGACCCCCGTCGGCAGCCACTGCACGCCCAGCGGGTCCCACGCATAGCCGGTGAACATCTCCGCGCGCAGCCACTCGGTCGTGATCCACGCCGCGGCAAAGGCGAGCACGAACGGCCAGTCCGCCCCGCTCTCCCGCCGCCACCGCCACGCCAGCCCGGCGGCGAGCATCGGGTACACCGCCAGGTACAGCGCCAGCCCGGGGGCGGCGAAGAGCCCAAGCGCGTGCGGCATCGCGTCCTGAAAGTCAAAGGCATGCGCGATCCAGTTGTCATTCACCGTGAAGTGCCCGACGCCGAACAGCCACCCGCGCCATAACGCCGCGCGCAAGCCGGGCGCGTCGTGAACCAGCCGCATCCACCCCGCGACCGCGACCAGCGCCACCGGCCACAGTTGCATCGGCGCGAAGCCGAGCGCGGCGAGCGCGCCGAAAGCGAGCGACAGCAGGGCGGGATAGCGCAGCACGCGCGCGCTATGGGCAGGGGCGGGGGCGGACACAACAGCGCCGCGTACGCCAAGGATGACGCGCCCGCCGTGACGGGCTATGCCGTCCCCATGACGCTTCGCCCCTTTCACCTCGCCTTTCCCGTCCACGACCTCGCCGCTGCGCGCGCCTTCTACGGCGGCGTGATGGGGTGCGCGGAGGGCCGGTCGGCGGCGACGTGGATCGACTTCGACCTGTTCGGGCATCAGATCGTCGCGCACTTCGATCCCGGCGCGAAGCCCGTCGCGGTGGCTAACGCGGTTGACGGCCATGACGTGCCCGTGCCGCACTTCGGCGTCGTCCTGCGCCCGCCCGAGTGGCGGGCGCTTGCCGAGCGGGTCGAGGCGGCGGGGATCGCGTTCGGCATCGCACCGCACACTCGCTTCGCCGGGCAGGCGGGCGAACAGTCGACCATGTTCTTCCGCGACCCCAGCGGCAACGCGTTGGAGTTCAAGGCGTTCGCCGATGACGCGATGATCTTCGCGACGCAGCTGGAGCAAGCGGCATGAGTGGCCCGATCACCGTCGACCTGCCGCATCAGCTCGGCAAGGCGGGCGCGCGGGCACGGATGGAGGCGGGCGCGGGCAAGCTCACCGGCTTCGTTCCGGGTAGTTCGGTCAGCGAGCATCGCTGGGAAGGCGACACGATGATCGTCGCCATCCAGGCGATGGGCCAGCGCGTTGCGGCGCGCATGACGGTGACGGAAACGCACGTCCACGCGCTGTTCGACCTGCCCCCGCTGCTCGGCATGTTCGCGGACAAGATCAAGGGCAAGCTGGAGAAGGACGGGGCGGGGTTGCTGAAGTAAAGCTAAGCCTAAAGGAAGCTACCTGGACTGAGATTATCGTCCAGCTTATCTGTTGCTATGGCAATTGAGGTACTACCATTGAGTCTAGCCTTTCGTCTGGTCAAGTCCTCAAACCAAGAGGGGAAGCGTTTCTCGATGCCGGTCGTTACTGGATCGCGTGTCGTCTCGACCCAAATACGTCTCACGCCAATTGCGTCGGGGCCGACCTGCTCGACCGATTTCGGATCGTTGATATCTCGGAACCGCACCATCATCGGCCAGTTTGGAATTCTTTCATGAGTATCGACCGTGCGCCGGATTTCAGCCACGTAATGGGCACCCCGCGCTCCCATCTTACGGGCAAATATCATTAGATCATCGTTAGTGATTTTCGGGCCACCCAGCGCGTTCAATATCGCCTCGGACATGTCGCCGGTCGAACCACCAGTACCATAGAGCAATGCAAAGATAGGTCCGTCAGGCAAGTCAATCACCACGGCTTGTCCGTGGATTATACCGCCAGTATATCGACCAGTCGATTGGGTGCCGAGTGTACCAAGCAGGCCGCTCGACCTAACCTCGTACTCCAGGACCGAAGAGCCTGACCTGACTCCATCCGGCGTCTGTACGTCCACTGTTAGTCGGCAACGAAATGTTGCCGAGCCGAACGAGCCGCATCCAACAAACATGCCGGACGCTGCCAGTCCAGCTGTAAGCCCGATAACCCCCCGTCTCGTCATGTCGCTAGACTTAGCACGGTTCCCCTCTCACCCAGTAAAGATTGGCAAGTTACCTACTGCGCAGCCACCTACTGCCCCGCTGCCGCGCTTACTCGCCACACGCGGTCGCCCACGTCGTCCGCGACGAGCAGCGCGCCGGTGCGGTCGGTGATGACGCCCACCGGGCGGCCCTGCGCCTGGCCCTTCGCGTCGAGAAAGCCCGTCAGCACATCGACCGGCTTCGCCCCCTTCAACGGAAAGCCGTTATCGCCGAACGGGACGAACACGACCTTGTAGCCCGACAACGGCTTGCGGTTCCACGACCCGTGCTCGCCCACGAACGCGCCGTCGGCGAAGCGCGCCCCCAGCTTCGCGTCGCTCGCAAAGGTCAACCCCAGCGCGGCGACGTGCGGGCCCATCGCGTAATCGGGCCGCTTCGAATATTGCTGCAACGGCTCGTTCTTGGGCTCGACCCGCTTGTCGGGATAGCCGCCCCAATAATACCAGGGCCAGCCGAAATGGTCGCCGAACTCGACCTGCGTCAGGTAATCGGGGACGATGTCGGATCCGAGCATGTCGCGCTCGTTGACCACGGTCCACAACGCCTTGCTATGCGGCTCGTACGCCATGCCGTTGGGGTTGCGCAGGCCCGCCGCGTAGACGCGGAAGGTGCGGTGGGCGGGGTCGACCTGGAGGATGTTCGCGCGGTACTGCTCGGCGTCGATGCCGTTGTCGGCGATGTTGGTCGAGGAACCGACGCTCACGAACAGCGTCCCGTCGGGCGCGGGCAAGACGTTGCGCGCCCAATGATTGCCGCCGCCCGACAATTTAACGACCGTCTCGAGCCTTGCGGTAATATGGGTCTGCCCGGTGGTATAAGGGACACGTACCAGCGCGTCGGTGTCGCCGATGTAAAGCGTGTTCCCGACCAGCGCCATGCCATAGGGCGAGTTGAGCCCGGTCAGGAACGTCGTGCGCGTCTCCGCCACGCCATCGCCGTTCGCGTCGCGCAGCAAGGTGATGCGATTGGCCGACGGCACGTCCGCGCCCGCGCGCTTGAACAGCACGCCCATCACCCAGTCGGCGATGCCATGCGTCGGGCGAGGCGGCGAGTTCGACTCGGCGACGAGCACGTCGCCATTGGGCAGCCGGTAGAGCCAGCGCGGGTGCTGGAGCGCGGTCGCGAATGCCGCGACCTGCAGGCCCGGCGCGGCGACCGGCGCGGCGTTGCCCGACCAGCCAACTGCCTTGGCGATGCCGACCGTGGGGATGATCTGCTCGCGCGGATCGGTGATCGCGGGGCGCCCGCCGGTGACGGACGCGAAATCGACCCGCGCCCGGTCGGGCCAGCCGAGATAGACGACCACGCCGACCACGACGACCAGCAGGATCGCGGCGACGCGCAGGATGTGTTTGCGCATGCGCAGAAGGTAGGGCGGCACGCGGGGGAAGGGAAGGTGGCGGCTCCTCCCCGTTTACGGGGAGGGGGACCATGCCGAAGGCGTGGTGGAGGGGGTTGTGGGGGTACGCACCCGGCCCGCCCCCTCCACCACTCGCTGCGCGAGCGGTCCCCCTCCCCGTAAACGGGGAGGAGCGAGGGAAAGCCGCCGGGGATCGCTCCCCGACGGCTTTTCTACTTGCTTAGAGACTGGCAAGCCTCAGCCCGCCGCTACCTCCGGCGCGTGCAGCTTGGGGTTGCTGAGCTCGAACCGGTCCGCGTTCATCACCTTGTTCCATGCCTTGATGAAATCGGCGACGAACTTCTCCTTGGCGTCGTCGCAGGCGTAGACCTCCGCCATCGCGCGCAGCTGCGAGTTGGAGCCGAACACGAGGTCGGTGCGCGACGCGGTCCAGCGATGCTCGTGCGTCTCGCGATCGGTGCCAA
>CAXTTU010000193.1:0-6535 GCA_964247225.1 uncultured Sphingomonas sp.
CGGCTGTTCGACCGGAGCGGCCACCGCCCGGTGCTGACGCAAGCCGGGCGCGTGCTGGTGGAGCAGGCGCGGCTGGTGCTGGCGGGTGCCGCGCGGTTCGAGGCGGTGGCGGCGGGCGCGCGCGGCGGGCTGGAGCCGGAGCTGGCGCTTGCCATCGATCCGCTGGTTCCGACCGCGCCGCTGATCCGCAGCCTGGGTGCGCTGGGCGAGCGTTACCCCGACCTGCCCGTCAGCTTCTCGACCGAGGGGCTGGGCGGCGCGCTCCGCCGTCTGCGCGCCGACACCGCGGCGCTGGCGATCTGCCTGCTGCTGCCCGACGTGCCCGACGACATCGCCGCCTATCCGCTGCTGCGGGTCGCGATGCGGGCGGTGGTGGCGCGCGAGCACCCGCTCGCGTCACTGGGGCGCCCCGTGCAGCCAAGCGAGATCGAGCAGCACGTCCAGCTAGTTCTCTCCGACCCGGTCAACAGCGCTGGGGCAAGCTATGGGCTGGTCAGCGCGAGGCGGTGGCGGTTCGTGGACTTGGGCCGCCGCATGGACTTCCTGCTCGCCGGCTTCGGCTGGTGCCGGATGCCGGAGCACCTGGTCGCGCCGGCGCTGGCCGACGGACGGCTGGTCGGCATCGAGATCGAGGGCGATCCCGTGCCGCGCGATGACCTGACGATCCACGCCGCCCACCGCCGCGACCGCGCGCCCGGTCCCGCCGGCCGCTGGCTGCTCGATGACCTGACGCAGCGGCTGGCGGGCCAAGGTGCGGCGATCACATGATATGCTTCTCGTGGCTGAACAGGAACAGCGTCTTGGACCGGTCGGACTGTCACGCTGTACTTGGTGTCCCGACTAGGTCCGCTGTGTCGGACGGGCGACGGCCTTCCCTTGCGCGTACACGTCCAGTTTGAGCGAGAGCTCCTTGTCGATAGCACCGACAAGCCTGCTGTAGGACTCAGCCAAGCTCAAATGAATGGCTGAGGCCGCGGGGTCACGCGTCGATTTGGCGAGCGATCGCTCCTGCCGCTCACGACGCAGGTAGTATTCAACCTCATCTGGCGTTGACATGCTGTTTCTCCGTGCACGAGGTTTGCTTTCCGAAGTAACGGATTCCTGACGTCCGAGCGCGAACTCGATCATGTCGGCAGGATTTGTGGCCCGCTTGGCGGTGCGATCAAACGTCGCAACCAGGCCTCTCTCAACTACAGCCGTGAACATCATACCGCGACCGCGCGCCCGACCTCGCCGGCCGCTGGCTGCACGATGACCTCACGCAGCAGTTGGGGGCCAGGATATGCCGATCACATGATCCGCTTCTCGTGGCTGAACAGGAACAGCGTCTTGGACCGGTCGAGGAAGTTCTCCTCGTCCTTGGCGACTACCGTCTTGTAATGCTCCGACGTAAACTGCGCGACCGCGTCCTCCAGCGTCTCGAACCAGATCTCGGCGACGCCGTCATAGGGCGCGGTCGCGAGCGCGGACACCTCGTCGCGCACGGGATAAAGCTGGATGTAACGATGGACCTTGGGCCCGCCTTCCACCGGCTTCGCGAGCATCGGCGTGTGCTTTTCCGTCCAATAGTGCTGAAATTCTTCGTACGTCAGGTCGGGTCGCCTGGTCAGGAAGCAGCTCACCTTGAGCAGATTGGTCGCGTCGTTCGTGTCGGGCATGGAGACCTCCGGGTTGAGAAGGGCTTTCTACTCATCTGCTCGCCTGACTGGACCTGCGATAATTGTGATACGCTCCATCAGCTCGTTTGATGCTTGAGCGAGGGCATTCAAGCTCCTTTGGGTTACCGCTGCGGAACCTGAATACATGTCCCCATTCGGGCGATCGAAAGACGCGGCTCAGTGTCGGATTACGAGTGTTCATAACTGCGCGACCTAACCGCACTACGCTAATCGCGGCGGTCAATGTCTGGCCGACGCTGCGGCGGGTGGTTGCTGGGCCGATCAACATCCGCGCGATCGAGGAGCATTCGGGCGAGACAATGCGGCTCGCCGCCTCGCTCCGGGCCGGCACGGTGAGCGCGACGACCACCCCCACAAGTTGGCGGGCTACCCCCGCCAGAACTCGGTCGCTCGCGCGCTGCGCGAAATTGGCCGGGCTGGGCGCACCCTGGCCGCGATCAGCTGGTCAACACCAGACGCCCCGCTCCTCCTTTGAGCGCGAGTTCGTGCGCATTGGATACATCCGACATCGGGAAGCAGCGATCGACATGAACGTCGAGAGCGCCGGACTGCGCCAGCGCCGCAATCACATACCGCGCGTTGTCGCGGATCCTTGTCGCCTCCCCGTCGCCCGTTTCACTTCCCAATGCCTGAAACCCGTCCTGCCGCGCACGCGTCAGATTAACGATCGTCGCGACCCGGTGGCGGTCGGCGACAAGCGCGAGCGAGGCGTCGATCGCCTCGTCGGTTCCGACGGTATCAACGGCGGCGTCCGCGCCCCCCGGAGCGGCGACGCGTACACGCTCGGCGAGGTCGGGGCCGCGGACGACCGGCGTCGCGCCCCAGTTGCGCAGCAGGGCGACGTCCTTCTCCGACGCGATACCGACGACATGCGCTCCGAAAATCGTGGTGAGTTGTGTCACCATGCGACCTACCGCACCGGCTGCGCCGTGAACGAGGACGGTTTCGCCGGGCCGGACAAGCGTCGCGGCCAGACAATGAAAGGCGGTGGTGCCGGTCAGCATCACGGAACCCGCCTGCGCCCAGCCGAGCCGCGCGGGCTTGGGAATTAGGGAGGACGACCGAACGGTGATCCTCGACGAATACGCGCCCGTGATGCGAAAGGCGATGACCTCGTCGCCCTTGCGTATCGGGCCTAAAGGTCCGGTCGCGCCCGGCCCGACGGCCGTCACTACCCCCGCCGCTTCCACGCCCAGCGCGAGCGGAAACTCGGTGTCGCGGTCGCGCATGCGCGCATAGTGCTCGGTCGCGTAGAGCTTGATATCCTTCGGATTGACCGCCGCCGCGCACACATCGACCGCGACCTCGCCGGGGCCGGGCGGGTGATCGTCGCTGGGTAGCTGACGCAGCATCGCGCCGGGAAGGCCATGGCCCGTCGCGACGATCTTCACGTCGACGCCGGGTCCAGGCCGTGCTGCTTGAGAACGGGCTCCATCTCCTCCCGCGTCAGGAAACGCAGCAGCGAGCGCGCGGCGTCCGGGTTCTTGCTGTGGCGGGCGACGGCGGCGCTCACCGGGGTCACGAACTCGACGGCGTCGGGCAGCTTTCCGATCACTTCGACGCCGCCGGTCGGCATCAGCTCGGAGATGGCCTGGAAGCCATATTGGTTCTCGCCCTTGGCGACCGTCTCCGCCACCGGCGTGACGCCCTCCACCTCATGCGCCTTGCCCTTCATTGCGTCTTCGATACCAAGCTTCTTGAACAGCTCGCGCGAGACGTATTGCCCGCTTGCGCTGATCGAATAGCCGATGGACGAGGCGGCCAGCAGCGTGTCGCGCAGATGGTCCGGGGTGGAGATGTCGGGTTTCGAGCCACCTTTCTTCATCGCCATCCCGACAGGCGCGCGGGCCAACTCCACACGGGTGCCGTCGAGCACCAATTTCTTGGCGACGACCTCGTCCATCCCGCCCCCAGCCATGATGAGGACGTCCGCGTCCTCACCCCGCGTCAGGCGGCTCGTCACGGACAGCGGCGAGTCGCCTAGGGACGGGCTGAGCTCGCTTTTGACCGTGAGGCGCGTTTCCCTGACGAAGTCGGGCAGCACGTCGGTATAGGCGGCATGGAAGACGCCCGAGACGAGTACGACGAGTTGCTTGGAGTCGTTCTGGCCCGTGTCGGACTTGGCGGCGGGTGGTGTGGCGGTTCGGTCGGTCATGCTGGTTTCCCATGTCGCCGATGTCGGCACCGCGTTCATGTCACGGCGTCGCCGTCGCGATTAGCGCCCGCGACTACGCGGCTCTCGCAACCGGGCGTTTCAGGTCGGCTGAACCGCGCTGGAGAGTGCGATCAGGCCGCGTCGGCCAGCCGCGCGCGGCGGCTTCGCTCACCGCTCTCCACCACGATCCAGTCGAGGAAGCGCCTGACCTTCTTGGGCATGTCGTGATGCGCGGGGAAGAGGACGTTGATCGGCAACGGCTGCACCTCGTAATCGGGCAGCAGGCGGACGAGACGACCGTCGAGGACGTGCTCCCTAAGCAACGATCGGCAGACGAGCAGCACCCCCGCGCCCGCCAGTGCGGCATCGACGAGGACGCGTTCGTCGCTGATGCGCAGGCGACCCGTCACGGGCACGTCATAGGATACCCCGCCGCGCTCGAAATGCCAGACGGGTGGCGGGCTGTGCGGCGCGACCGAGCGGTCGAGGCATTCGTGCTGGCGGAGGTCGTCGGGGCCGTTTGGCGCGCTCCTGCCGGCGAGATATTCCGGGGCCGCGACCAGCATTTGCCGCAGCGGTGCGAGCGTCCTCACGTTGAGCGTCGAGTTGGACAGGCTACCGACGCAGAACGCCACGTCGAACCCCTCATCGACCATTTCCACCGGCGCATCGGTGACGGTGAGATCGATCTGGATGTCGGTGAACTCGCGCAGGAAGCGGGGGAGCAGCGACGCGAGATGGTTGGTCGCGAACGACACCGGCGAGGCGATGCGCAGCTTGCCGCGCGGACCGTCGCTATGCGCGGCGAGGATCGCCTCCGCCGCGTCCACTTGCGCCAGCGCGCGCTTGCATTGCTCATAGTAGAGCCGCCCGACCTCGGTAAGGCTTTGATTCCGGGTCGAACGGTTCAGGAGCCGCGTTCCGAAACGCTCTTCGATCTGCTTGATATGTCGCCCCGTAATTTGCGGCGAGAGGCCCAGTTGAGCGGCGGCGGCCGTGAAGGAGCCGGTCTCGACCGTTTTCACGAAGATGCTCATGCCGAGCAGAGGCGTCATTAGAACCCTCCCGTTTCGGCAGAAGTACCGCAAGCAACAATTGTTATCCAGACCCGCCGCTGCGAAATGCTCGGCCTCCACGGCACTCATCGGGAAAATCAGCAATGCAGTTCATTGTCGTGCTCCATCCGAAGGACAAGTTCAAAACGGAAGGTGCTCCCGACGACTTCGCCCAGGTCGAGCAGGCCGAGGAGGTCCAAGCCAAGGCGCTCTACAAGAGTGGCGCTCTGCGTCAGGCCTGGGGCCTGCAGACGGAGGGCAAGGGCGCGGTAGGCCTGTTCGAGGCGGCCTCCTGGGAACAATTGCAGCCCATGATCGCGAGCTTCCCGATGGTCCAGAAAGACTATGTCGATTACGAGGTGTTTCCGCTGGGGCCGTTCGGGGCGTTTACGCAGTGACGCCGCGCCGGGCACAGGTCCAGGACGTCGCGTTCAGCGTCAACGGCTGTCGGACAGCGGTTGACCTCGACTGCCGCGTGACGCTGCTGGATGCGTTGCGCGACCATCTCGGGCTCACCGGGACCAAGAAGGGTTGCGATCACGGCCAGTGCGGCGCCTGCACCGTTATCGTCGACGGGCGGCGCGTTTTGTCCTGCCTGACCTTGCTCGCCAGTTGCGAGGGCCGCGAGGTGGTCACGGTCGAGGGCCTCGCCTCCGACTTACAGCTTCATCCGCTGCAACAGGCCTTCATCCGGCACGACGCCTTCCAGTGCGGGTTCTGCACGCCCGGCCAGCTCTGTTCGATGGTGGCGCTGCTGGAGGAGGCCAGGAACGGCGACGCGAGCTTCGTGACGCCCGACGTGCGCCAACTCGCGGAGCCGCTGCGCTTGTCGGATGCGGAGATCAAGGAACGTATGAGCGGCAACATCTGCCGCTGCGGGGCCTATCTCCACCTGATCGACGCGTTCCGGGAGGTGCAGGCAGCGGCGTCTGTCGGTCTCCTAGCGGTCGCGGAGGCGTAGCCATGCAGCCTTTCACCTATGCCCGGGCGGCTGATCCCGAGAGCGCGGTGCGCGCCTTCGCGCCCGACGCCCACTATCTCGCGGGCGGCACCAATCTGCTCGACCTGATGAAGGAAGGTGTCGAGCGCCCCTCCGCGCTGGTCGACGTGACGCGGCTCGCGCAGACGCGCGTCGGTCCCGCGCTCGACCAGCCGGACAGCGGCGCGCTCTCGATCGGCGCGCTGGCGAAGAACAGCGATACCGCCAACCACCCGTTCGTCCGACAGCATTTCCCGATGCTGAGCGAAGCCATCCTCGCCGGGGCGAGCGCGCAGATCCGCAACATGGCCACCGCGGGCGGCAATCTGAACCAGCGGACGCGCTGCCCTTATTTCTACGAGCCCGCGCTGCCCTGCAACAAGCGTTCGCCCGGGAGCGGGTGCAGCGCGATCGAGGGGGTGAACCGTGGCCACGCGATCTTCGGGTGGAGCGATGCGTGCGTCGCCACCCACCCCAGCGACATGTGCGTGGCGCTCGCCGCGCTCGATGCGAGCGTCACCGTCCTCGGCGTCGACGGGCAATCTCGACGCATGGCGTTCGCCGACTATCATCGGCTGCCAGGCGAGGAACCGCAGCGCGATAACAATCTGCAACCGGGCGAGCTCGTCACCTCGATATCCGTGCCGGGCAACAACCTCGCCGATCA
>CAXTTU010000194.1:0-6501 GCA_964247225.1 uncultured Sphingomonas sp.
GCCACAATCCGTCACCCCGGCCTTGAGCCGGGGTCCCGCTTCTCCTTCTAAGCGGCAAGAAAAAGCGGGACCCCGGGTCAGGCCCGGGGTGACGCAGGTACGAATAGGCGTCCCGCGCTAATCTCTACCGGTACGCCGTGATCCGCCCCCGCTGGTCGATCGTATACAGCGTCTGGTTCGCGACAATCGGCGGCAGCGCGTAGGGGTCCTTGCCCTTGACCATGCTCGCCTCCGCGCCGTCGGTCGCGTTGCGATAGGTGACCTGCCCCAGCGAGCTCGTCAGGATCAGCCTGCCGCCCGCGAGCACCGGGCCGTACCAGGTGATCGCGCCCTTGTGCCCCTTTTCCTTGCGGTAGTGCTGGAGCTGCGCGATCCACCGCACCTTGCCGCTCGCGCGCGCGAGGCAGACGAGCCGTGCGTCGTCCGTCACGACGTACAGCCACTCGCCCGCCACCCATGGCGTCGAGATGCCGGCGAAGTTCTGCTCCCACACGCGCTGGCCGGTGGCGATATCGACCGACACCATCCGCCCGCCCTGCCCGACCGCGTAGACCCGGCCCGCGTCGATCACCGGGTCGGCGTCGATATCGGCGAGGCTGGAAACGGACGTCGTCGCCGAACTGCGCGACAAGGCATCGCCCCACAAGGTCCGGCCATTCTCGTAGCGATAGGCGTTCAACTCGCCGCTCGAGAAGCCCGCCACTACCGTGCCCTGGCTCGACGCGGGCGCGGCGACGCCGAACACGCCCTGGGACTCCAAGCTGCCCGACTGCGTCCACTGTACCTTGCCGTCCGCCTCGCCGAGCGCGAAGAGCTGGTTGTCCTGCGTCAAGGCATAGACGTTGCCGTTGGCGACCGTGGGGGAGCCGCGAAGCGGGCCGCCGGGCTTGGCGCGCCACAGCTGCTTGCCGTCCGCCGCCTGCAGCGCGACCACGTCGCCAACACCGTCGGTCGCGAACACGCGCCCCTCGTCATAGCTGACGCCGCCGCCGAAGCGCGAGGGCAGGTTCTCCTTGCCGCTGGCGAGTTCGGCCTTCCACAGCGGCGCGCCGGTGTTGGCGTCGAACGCGTGGACCACCGCCGCGACGTCGACCACGAACAGCTTGCCGTCCGCCACCACCGGGGCCGCGCCGAGCCGCGCGCGGTTCGAGCCGCCGTTGATCGTCGCCGACCACAGCCGCGCAGGGCTGGCCCCGAGCGCGAGGTGCCCCATCGACTTGTCCGCGGTGCCGCCCGATTGCGCCCAGGCCGCGTTCACCTCGGCGGGCGGGAGCGACACGGGCACATTGGCGAGCGCCGGATCGACCTCCGCCGCGCTTTCGCTGACCAGGATCGGCACCCGCTCGCCCACGGTCGGGGTCTTGTGCGCGCCATGCTTGAACACGCCGCAGCCGCCAAGGCTGAGCGCCATCGCTAGCGCGAGCGGCGCGGCAGACGTGATCTTCATGACGCGGGTTTGTCCTTGAATTGCACGGTGTTGGTGGCTCCGAGTACGCCCGCCATCTGAACCGCTCGTTGACGAAGCGAGGCGGGGGCGGTGTCGTCGTTGCCGATCTGGCCGTAGAGCTGTGCGGCCAGGTCGCGCTTGCCCATGCGAAGGTAGCTGATCGCGACCAGCTCGCCCGCGCCGCCGAAATAGGCATTGCCCTTCACGGCGAGCGGCTTGAGCCGTTGCACAACGACCGACGGCTGGAGCGTGTCGAACTCGGCCGAGGTCTGTCGCAGCAGCGCGAGGTCGCGCAGCGGGCGGCCGACGCCGTCATCGCCCGCCACTTGCGCAAACAGCCGCGCCGCACCGCGCAGGTCCTGCTTCTGGAGCAGGATATCCGCCTGCGTCATCCGCGCCAGCGCGCGGTAGCCGGGGGTGCCGCTGCTCGCGAGCGGGGCGAGCTTTGCGCTCGCGTCCTTGGTGTCGCCCGCAGCGACGCTGTCATAGGCGGCCTGAAGCTGCTCGCCCTCGACCCCGCGCGCCGCCTCGCGGTGCGAACGCCACCACAGTGCGCCTGCCACGGCGACGAGCAGCGCAACGATGCCGAGCACGATCCATGCGCCATAGCGCGACCAGACGGTGGCGATCTGCTCGCGACGCAGCTCCTCGTCGACCTCGCGCAGGAATGCCTTGTTGGTATCGGACGGCGTGACGGCCAAGAGCGGCTCCGGGAATGGGAAGATGCGACCTTAGCGGGGTCGGCGGCGGAACGGAAGCGTCACGGCTTGGGGGCGTAGAGCTGCTCGTCGGCGGGGAATGCGCGGCTACGCACCTCCGCCGCGTAGCGCTCCGCCGCCCCGGCGATGAACCCCGCCATGTCGCCATAGCGTTTCACGAACCGCGGCACCCGCTCGAACAGCCCGAGCATGTCCTCCGCGACCAGCACCTGCCCGTCACACGCTGCCGACGCGCCGATGCCGATCGTGGGGCAGGCGACCGCGCCGGTGATCTCGCGCGCGATCGGCTCCACCACCCCCTCGATCACCAGCGCGAACGCGCCCGCCTCCGCCACCGCGCGCGCGTCGGCGACGATCTTCGCCGCTTCCGCCTCGCTCCGCCCACGCGCGCCATAGCCGCCGAGCGTGTTCACCGCCTGGGGGGTCAGCCCGACATGCCCCATCACCGGCACGCCGCGTTCGGTGAGGAAGCGGACGGTGGCCGCCATCGACTCCCCACCCTCCAGCTTCACCGCCGCCGCGCCCGTTTCCTTGAGCAACCGCGCCGCGCTCGCGAACGCCTGTTCGGGCGAGGCCTCGTAGCTGCCGAACGGCAGGTCGATCACCACCAGCGCCCGGTGACTCCCTCGCACCACCGCCGCCCCATGCGCCGCCATCATCTCAACTGTAACGGGCACGGTGGACGGCAGCCCATAGATCACCTGCCCCAGACTGTCCCCGACCAGCAACAGGTCGCAATGCGCGTCGAGCAGCTGCGCGGTGCGCACCGTGTAGGCGGTAAGCATCACCAGCGGCTCGCCCGTGCCGCCCGCGATCGCCGCCTTGCGCGCGCGGACAGCGGGCACGGTGACGCGCTTGGCGGGGGCGGACACGGGCGTCGCGCGGCTGGTCGCGGCGTCGATGGTGTAGGTGGTGGACATGGGCGGACGCTAGCGCTCAAGCCGGCAACGCGCCAGTTGGCGTGTCGCCACGCGGGCATAACCGAGCTTCGACATGCGCCGTGCAAGGAGCGACCGGCGCAGACACTGAACAAGTACATCCAGATCGGATGTAATAGCCGCCACCCGTCGAAGGGAATGGCGAATGGTACCGCCCGAACCGCCGCGACGATGCCGCACAGCAAGGCCGCGTCCACAACGACCTGCCCGCGCTGGTGGAAGCGTTCCTGACCGCCTTTGAAGGCGCGATCTCGTTCCTGTACCTCGTCCCCTATACTCAGGCGCAGGTCTATGAGGAAACGGACAAGCAGGCCGACGCCGATGAGGTCGAAAGCGCTTCGCTGGCGATCAAGGGCGTGCTGGAGGCGTATAGCCGCAAGCGCAACGGCTTCAGCTCGATCGACCAGCACTTCATGCTGGTGACCAAGTGGGACGCCTATGTGGACACGGTGCCCAGCGGCCAGGCCAGCGACAGCTTTGGCGACCGTCAGGCGATCGAGCAGTTCGTCAAGCGACGCTATTCGCAGGCCTATTCCCGATTCAGGAGCCTGATCTCGCCCGAGCGCGCGTCCCTCAACGCCTATTGCGCGGGCAAGATGGACCAGCACGGGCTGCGCCCGGCAGGGCCGGAGGAAGAGAAGGATGCGGTGGCCGCATTTCCGAGAAAGCTCTGGAAGTGGATCTACAGCAACGCGCTCGTCGCCGCTGACGGGGAGCGCGCGTCGCCCTTTCCCGACCCGCCGGCGGTGTCGCCGATCGTCCGCGCGTGGCGCGGCCTGCTCGACGCCATCTCGGGGCGCTAGACCTTGGAAGCGGCTACTGGCCCCGCCCCGTTCTTCCTCGACGCGCACCATTACTCGGGTGGTTTGCGCGTTGCACGGCTCGGAACGGACCCGGCGCGACCGAGCTGGGCGCCCGATGCCTCGGCCGGGCTGGTCGGTTTCCGCGACGAGGTCCGCCTGGAGGGCGACGACACGGTTGTGGAGTTCGCGCGCTTCCGTGTCGCCGGTCGCCACCTGACCTGGGTTGGCGTCTACCGCCGCGCGGTTGACGCACGACTGGGCGACCGGGGCAACCATGCGGGCGTCGGCGTCTGGCTGCTGGAGCAGGACGTGCGCGATCCACGCGCCCTGCTGGTAGGGCTGAGTTCGATCGCCGCGCACGTCGTGGAAGTGGGTCCCGCAGCGTGCGCGCCCGATGCCGATATGTTCGCCAGCGGCGACTATCTTCCCCGCTGCGTCCGCCCCCGCGCCGCTCTGCCGACCTCGCTCGCGGGGTGGCCGTATAGCGAGCACATGTCGCCGGATACGCAACTGTTCCTCGCGGAGGGCAGCGAAGCCGACCGGCTCGATCGCGCGGCCGAGCAGCTTCTGCGCTGTTCCGCCTTGCCCGCTCCCGGTCCGGAGGTCGCGCGCGCGATCATCCTGATGCGCGCTTCGGCCGCCACGGGCGAGCCGACCGTGGGACGGCTGGAAGTGCTGCGCCGGGGCGTCGCGCGCGACTTCATGGACGAGCTCCCGAAAGCACTGGCCGAGGCCTCGGAACGCTATGCGACGCTGGAGCGCCTCGCCCACTCGGCGCAAGACGAGACAGCGCGCACGCAGGCCGCGCTGAACGACGCGCAAGGAGAGCTGTCCCGCGCCAACGAACGCATCGCCACCCTGGACGCGCAGGTGGCCGACAGCGACATCCTCTCGCGTCTGGCCAGCATCGATTCCGGGATCAACTTCCTCGACAGCGCGGCGCGGCGGAGCGAAAGCGCGCTCGACCATCTCCGGCGCGAGGTGGCCCGCGTTGCCACCGCAGCGGCCGAGCGACGCGGGAGTTCGCGTCACGCCGAAGCTGGTCCGCCCTCATTGGGTTATCCTCCCGCGACCACCATGCCGCGCTCCGGCGAGCGGATAAGCGGCGGGCGGCAGCTGAGCATCGGTGTCTTGGGGTTCAGCTGGATGGAGGTGGTGCTTGCGGCCCTCGCCGTCCTGGTCTTGGTGGTGGTCGTGTACCTAGTGCTGCGTCGCTGGGGATAGTCTCACTCAGGTCAGTGAGTAAGCCGCGCCCATGCCCCGCATGATCGTGAGTCCTGCTCAGCGGCGGCTTGCGCCGCCGAGTAACAAAGCCGCAAACGCGCCCCGCGCGTTCGCGAGTCTTTGTTACTCCCATTCAATCGTCCCCGGCGGCTTGCTCGTATAGTCGTACGTCACCCGGTTCACGCCGCGCACCTCGTTGACGATGCGGGTCGCCACGCGGGGGAGGAAGCCTGCGGGAAACTCGAATGCCTGCGCGGTCATGCCGTCGACCGAGGTCACCGCCCGGAGCGCGAGGACGCGGTCGTACGTCCGCCCGTCGCCCATCACGCCGACGCTGCGCACCGGGAGCAGCACCGCGAACGCCTGCCAGATCGCGTCATACAGCCCGGCGTTGCGAATCTCCTCCAGCCAGATCGCGTCCGCGCGGCGCAGCGTGTCGCACGCCTCCCGCGTTACCTCACCCGGGATGCGGATCGCGAGGCCGGGGCCGGGGAACGGATGGCGACCGACGAACGCCGCGGGCAGGCCGAGCTCGCGCCCCAGCTCGCGCACCTCGTCCTTGAACAGCTCGCGCAGCGGCTCGACCAGCGCCATGTTCATCCGCTCGGGCAGGCCGCCCACATTGTGGTGGCTCTTGATCGTCACCGACGGGCCACCGGTGAAGCTCACGCTCTCGATCACGTCGGGGTAGAGCGTCCCCTGCGCCAGGAACGCCGCGCCGCCGATCGCGTGCGCCTCGCGCTCGAACACGTCGATGAACGTCTTGCCGATGATCTTGCGCTTCGCCTCAGGGTCGGTGACGCCCGCGAGCGCGCCGAGGAACTCGTCCGCCGCGTCGACATGGACGAGCGGGATGTTGTAGCTGCCCCGGAACAGCCCGACGACCTGCTCCGCCTCGCCGCTGCGGAGCAGGCCGTGGTCGACGAACACGCAGGTGAGCTGCTCGCCGATCGCCTCGTGGATCAGCACCGCTGCGACCGCCGAGTCGACCCCGCCCGACAGGCCGCAGATCACCTTGCCGGAACCCACCTGCGCCCTGATCTCGGCGAGCTTGGCGGCGCGGAACTCGCGCATCGTCCAGTCGCCCGCCAGCCCGCAGACATGCCGCGCGAAGTTCGCGAGCAGCTTGCCGCCGTCGGGCGTGTGGACCACCTCCGGATGGAACTGGACGCCATAGAAGCGCCGCGCCTCGTCCGCGACGATCGCGTAGGGCGCGCCTTCGCTGGTCGCGACGGGGGTGAAGCCGGGCGGCAGCGCGTCAACCTTGTCGCCGTGGCTCATCCATACCTGATGCCGCTCGCCGGGGGACCACAGGCCGTCGAACAGCGCGCAAGGCTCGCGAACGTCGACGAACGCCTGCCCGAACTCGC
>CAXTTU010000195.1:0-6493 GCA_964247225.1 uncultured Sphingomonas sp.
CCCGCGATCGGGGGCCGCGCCGACCTGATCCGCGGCGCGGTCGACTTTGCGGGGCGCGAGTTCCAGCTCAGCCGCGGCGTGCTCCGCTTCACCGGCGCGGCCCCGCCCGACCCCGCGCTCGACATCGCCGCCGACGCGACCGCGGGCAATCTCGACGCGACCATCCGCGTGACGGGCGTTGCGTCGAAGCCGGAGATCAGCTTCACGAGCGTTCCCGCGCTGCCGCAGGACGAGCTGTTGTCGCGGCTGCTGTTCGGCACCTCGATCACCAAGCTGTCCGCGCCCGAAGCGCTTCAGCTCGCCTCGGCGGTGGCGGCGTTGCAGAACGGGCGCGGCGGGCTCGACCCGATCAACGCGGTCCGCCGCGTCACGGGGCTCGATCGCCTCCGCATCCTCCCCGCCGACCCGACCACCGGCGCGGGCACCAGCGTCGCGGCGGGCAAGTACATCAACCGTCGCCTGTACGCGGAGATCGTCACCGACGGTCAGGGCTACTCCGCGACACAGGTCGAGTTTCAGGTGACGCGCTGGCTGTCGGTGCTGTCGAGCATCTCCACGCTGGGCCGGACCAGCGGAAACCTGCGCGTGTCGAAGGATTATTGAGCGGGCGCGGGCCAGACTTGGAGCTGGAGGGCGGGGATGTCGCGGAAGTCGGGGCCGTTGATCGTGACGAGGGTGAGGCCGTGGACAATCGCAGTGGCGGCAATCAGGCGGTCGAGAACACGCGTGCGGGAGAAACCGCTGGCAGCGACGATCTTTCCATAAGCGCGGGCGACACTTGGCTCAAGGTTCACTATGTTAAGCATTCGCAAGGTCCGTTCGAGACTGCGTCGGCGCTCGTCCGCGAACGCTGGCTCACGATAAACGCCGCTCTCAAGTTCCGCCAAAGTCACGACCGATATGGCGAACGGACCCGGGAGAGACTTGAGTCGGGCGTAGATCGTCGGGTCCAAATCCCTGAGGTGGATGACGATGTCGGTATCGAGCAAAAACGCCACGTCATAAACCTGGACGTTCTGGCGCCTCAAACGGGTCTCGTTCGGCGGGATGTGGCGGGGGACCACCCGCCTCTGCCCAGATTGCTTCGATGTCCGCAAACATCTCCGCCAGCTCTCTTTGAACCTTCTCCGGGTCGTGCACCGGCCTGATAATCACGCCATCACCACTCCGCTCAACCCGGAGCCGCGCGCCGGGGACGATGCCCAAGGACGCTGGCAGCCGCACTGCCGTGCTATTGCCGTTCTTGAACGCCTTTGTTTCTGTCGCGCCCATGGGGACCTCCGTATGTACATACCGGATGTACGGCGGCGATCACAGCGGCGCAAGTTAGGCGGGTGCGCCGACCACCGTCTTGACTTCCATGAAGTCCGCCAACCCGTAGCGGCCATTCTCGCGCCCGTTGCCCGATTGCTTGTAGCCGCCGAACGGTGCGGCGATGTCGGGGCTCCAGCTGTTGATCGTCACCAGCCCCGCGCGCAGCCGCGGCGCGACCACTGCCGCCGCCGTCGGGTCGCCGGAGATAGTCGCGGACAGGCCATAGGGCGTGTCGTTGGCGATCCGCACCGCCTCGTCCTGCGTCGAGTAGCTGGTGATCGTCGCGACGGGCCCGAACACCTCCTCCTGCGCGATCCGCATGTCGGGCGTGACGTCGGTGAACAGCGTCGGCTTGACGTAATAGCCCGCGTTGCGCCCGTCGGGACGCCCCGTGCCGCCGGTCACCAAGGTCGCGCCCTCGTCGATGGCGGACTGGATCAGTCCCTGGATCTTCTCGAACTGCGCCTTGTTTACGACCGGGCCGATATGCTGGCCCGGCTCGGTCGGGTCCCCTACGGGGGTCTGCTCCATCATCGCCTTGATGAACTGGGTGGCGTCCGCGACCTGGCTGTCGTGGACGAGCAGCCGGGTCGGCGCGATGCAGCTTTGCCCCGAGTTTGCGAGCACGCCCTGCACGGTTGGTGGCAGCACGGCCGCAAGGTCCGCGCCCTCCAGCACGAGGTTCGCCGCCTTGCCGCCCAGCTCCTGATGAACCCGCTTGACCGTCGCCGCCGCCGCCTGCGCGACCGCTATGCCGGCGCGGGTCGAGCCGGTGAAGCTGACCATGTCGACATCGCGGTGCACGGACAGCGCCGCGCCAACGCCCGGGCCGTCGCCGTTGACGACGTTGAACACGCCCGCGGGCACGCCCGCTGCGTCCATGATCTCGGCGAGGATCATCGCGCAGGCGGGCGCTTCCTCGCTCGGCTTGAGCACCATCGTGTCGCCCGCCGCCAGCGCGGGCGCGACCTTGGCGCAGATCTGGTTCAGCGGCCAGTTCCACGGCGTGATCATCGCCACCACGCCGAGCGGCTCGTGCACCACCTTGGCGCGCCCGACCTGCTCCTCGAACGCGAATGCGCCCAGCGCCTTGAGCGTCGCGGCGAAATGGCCGAGCCCGGTCGGGGCCTGCGCCATCTGCGACAACCCGATCGGCGCGCCCATCTCTTCCGTCATCGCCGCGGCGAGGTCGGGCAAGCGCTTTTTATACTCCTCGATCACGCGGCCCAGCAGCGCCTGCCGCTCGGCGACGCTCGATTGCGACCAGCTCTCGAACGCGCGACGGGCGGCGGCGACCGCCTTGTCGACATCGGCTTGGGAGCCAAGCGTGATTTCGGTGCAGGGCTGTTCGGTGGCGGGGTTGATCACCTCCGCGCGGGCACCGCCCTCGCTATCGACCCACGCGCCGTCAATGAAATGCTTGAGATAGCTGCGCATGGATGGTCCTCTCGCGGTTCGTTGCGCGCGATGTGCGCCGCCGGGCGACGGGTTTCAACGGCAAACCGTGCCGGGGCGGGACAGGCGTCGGCGGGGCGCGTCGGGCCGTGGGCAAAGCGGTCGGGTTAACCCTGAAACAGGGTTGCCGCTCCGCCATCGCCTCGTCACGCCGGACCGGAAAGGATCACCTCCATGCGCGCTTCCATCGCCCCGCTGCTCCTGCTAGCCGCTTCCGCCTCGGCGCAGGGCGGCGCGGCCCCGTTCACGCTGGCCGAGACGGGGCAGGGCTTTACGCGCCTGCAGGACGCGGTGAACGCTGCGGGCGACCGCGACGCGACGATCGTGGTCGCACCCGGCACCTGGCGCGACTGCGCGGTGCAGGGTGCAGGTCGCCTCGCGTTCCGCGCCGCGCGCGCGGGCACGGCGGTGTTCGACGGCGTGACCTGCGAAGGCAAGGCGGCGCTTGTGCTGCGCGGGCGCGGGGCGAGCGTCGACGGGATCGTGTTCCGCGACATGAACGTCCATGACGGCAATGGCGCGGGGATCCGACTGGAGAAGGGCGACCTCCACGTCAGCAACGCAATGTTCCTCGACAGCCAGGAAGGCATTCTCGGCGGTGCGGACGCGGGCGAGCGCGTGACGGTCGACCGCTCGACGTTCGCGGGGCTGGGCCAGTGCGACCAGACGCCCGATTGCGCGCACTCGATCTATCTCGGCACGATCGGCGAGGCGACCGTCACCCGCTCGCGGTTCGAGCGCGGGCGCGGCGGGCATTATCTTAAGAGCCGCGCGGCGCGGGTGACGGTTACCGACAACAGCTTCGACGACACGGGCGGGCACAAGACCAATTACATGATCGACCTGCCCAACGGCGCGACGGGGCTGGTCGCGCGCAACACCTTCGTCCAGGGGCGCGACAAGGAGAACTGGTCCGCATTCATCGTCGTCGCGGCGGAAGCGCGGTCCAATTCGTCTGCGGGCCTGCGGGTCGAGGGCAACACCGCCGCGCTCGCGCCGGGCATTACCCGCAGCCCGGCGTTCGTCGCGGACCTCAGCCACCAGCAGCTCGCGGTGGCGGCGAACAGGCTGGGGCCGGGCGTCCGCTCGTTCGAGCAGCGCTAGCGCGCTTACAGCCGCGCGAGTTTCGCCCCCACGCGCTTCAGCTCGGGCCCGACCTCGCCCGCCGCGGTCGCAATGCCGACCAGGATGTGCGTCGCCACCGTCAGCGCGGCCATCATCGCCATCAGCGGCGCGACCGCGCCCGCATGGCCGAGCAGCAGCCCGGTCACGCCCGCGAACACCAGCTCGCGGTTGGAGATGAACGGTAGCCGCGAGCAAAGCAGCTTGAGCGCGGACAGGACCACCCACCAGCCCGCCGCAACGCCCGGCAGCGCGAGCAGCCACAACACGCCGGTCAACCCGACGATCAACGCCGCCCGGAGCGCGTGGATTGTCGCGATCCGCAGCAGCGCCGGGCCGGGCAGCCAGAACAGCGAGCGTCGTGCCGCGAGCGCCACCACCGGCGGCGCGATCACCACGCCGAACCCCGCGACCAGCATCCAGGCCGGGATGCCGAGCGGCATCCTGAGCAGCCACGGCGCAGCGATCAGCGCGGCGGCAAGTGTGGCGACGCTCCCGGCGGCGGACGACAGGATCGCCACGTCCTTCAACTCGCGGATCGCGGCCGCGCCGTCACGCCCCGCGCGCCGCGCCCAGGTGAACAGATAGGCCTCGCCCGCGTAACCGACGAGCAGCTCGTTGCCGATCGTCTTGCGCATCGTCGCGGCGAGCCCCGCGAGCGGCATGCCCCATAACCGGCGATAGATCAGCCAGTCGCACACCGGCTGCACCATGTACCAGACCGCGAACACCAGCCAGAAGGCGGGCGAGCGCGGCACCAGTGCCCAGACCCGACCCCAATCGACATGATGGAGTTCCACCATGGCCGCGAGCAGGATGGCGAGCGAAATGAGCGGTGCGCCGTAACGGGGGATTGCCGCCAGCGCGCGGCGCGGCACCAGACGCATCAGTCGCTTGCGGGTGAGGCCGAGCCCATAATCGGCGGCACGGACGGCGATCTCGGTCATAGCGACAAACCTCAGGCTCCCACCTTCCTGACGACGCCGACGCGCCCGACCCGCACCGCGGTAGCGGCGTGTGGCTGTTACTCGGGAACCTTTTCTGCTTTTGCGGGTGAGTGGCTCATCCATACCCCCTTGTGGCGCGACAATCGGGCGCGAAGGTGGCGGTGGGGGCTCCACCGGTCGCGATCGGAGCGGCGTTGGTCGCGTTGGCCATTCTGTTGCGGGCATGGGACTTCGGGAATCCGGTCCTGCATGTTGACGAGCAATGGTATCTGCTCGTCGGCGACCGGATGCGCAGCGGTGCGCTGCCATACCTGGACCTTTGGGACCGGAAGCCGCTCGGGCTGTTCGCGATCTATGCCGCGATCCGGTGGCTGCCGGGAGACGGCGTGGTCGCCTATCAGGTGGTCGCGACGCTGTTCGCGGGCGCGACGGCATGGCTGGTCGAGCGATGCGCGCGTGAGGTGGGCGCGTCGCCGTGGGCGGCGCTGGCGGCGGGGGCGGCATATCTGATTTGGTTGCCGCTGCTGAGCGGATGGGGCGGGCAGTCGCCGGTGTTCTACAATCTCTGGGTCGCGGGCGCGGCGCTCCTGACGTTCAGGCTTCCGCGCCGGACGAGCGCGCGGGCGGTATGGTGGAGCGGGGCGGCGGCGTGCGCGCTCGCGGGGCTGGCGATCCAGACCAAATACACGCCCGCCGTCGAGGGCGCGCTGTTCGGCTGCGCGCATCTGTTCTACCTCCGCCGGACGGGAGCGGAATGGCCTGCCACGATTGCCGCCGGGCTCGGATGGATTGCGCTCGGGGCGTTGCCGACATTGGTCGCGGCGTGGAGTTACTGGCGGCTCGGGCCCGTTGCGTGGCGCGCGTGGTGGTTCGCCAATGTCGTGTCGATCACGCTCCGCCACGGCTACCCGGCGACGAAGATTGCGATGCGGTTGCTCGGGACATGGGTTCAGCTCGCGCCCCTGGTGGTCGGCGCGGTGCTGGCGCTGCGCGCGCGGGGCGAGGCGGTGGTGCTTGCCTGGGCGTGGCTGACGGCGGCGCTGGTAGCGTGGGCGAGCGTGGGGGCGTTCTTCGACCATTACGCGCTGCCGCTGCTGCCCCCGCTTTGCACCCTCGCGGCGCTCGGCTGGACGGCGCGCGCGCGAGTCATGACGGTGTCGCTCGGCCTTGCGCTCGCCACGGTGGTAATTAAGGCGGCGCTCCGCCCCGACGATGCGCCCGGCGCGCGCGCGGTGGCCGCGTTCGTCGAAGCGCATAGCGGGCGCAAATGCCCGTTCGTGTTCACGGGCGACTCCGCTACCTACCTGCTCGCGCACGTTTGCCTGCCGACCGCCTACGCTTTCCCCTCGACGCTGTCCTATGCCTCCGAGCAAGGCTCGACCGGCATCGACGAGGCCGCCGAGGTCGCCCGCATCATGACGCGCCGACCTCCGGCGGTGGTGACGCTGGCCGAGCCGCTCGCGCCGCTCAACCTCGCCAGCGTGGCGGTGATGCGCGCGGCGCTGGCTCACGACTACCATCCCGCATTCAGCGCGCCGGGCCATTATACCCGCGTGATCGTGTGGTTGCGCCGTGCGCGATCCGATCCGAAACGGATGCAATAGGAGAGCCGCATGACGAACGCGCCGTTGATCGCCGGACTGGAGCTGGGCGGG
>CAXTTU010000196.1:0-6453 GCA_964247225.1 uncultured Sphingomonas sp.
CATGGTCCGCCAGTGGCAGGAGCTGACCTATTCCTCGCGCTATGCGGAGAGCTACAGCGAAAGCCTGCCCGATTTCGTCAAGCTGGCCGAAGCCTATGGCTGGCGCGGTATCCGCATCGAGAAGCGGGCCGAGCTGGAGGACGGCATCGCGCAGATGCTCGCGCATGACGGCCCGGTGCTGGTCGACTGCCGGGTGTCCAAGCTCGCCAACTGCTTCCCGATGATCCCGAGCGGCAAGGCGCATACCGAGATGCTGCTCTGGTCGGACGAGGTGGTGGGCGAGATGGACGACCATGCAAAGGCGCTGGTCTAGTGCGGATTACTCCTGAAAGTACCGAGCGCCACACGCTCGCGGTGATCGTAGATAACGAGCCGGGCATCCTCGCGCGCATCGCGGGGCTGTTCACCGCGCGCGGGTACAACATCGAGTCGCTCACCGTGTCGGAGGTCAGCGACGACCACGCGGTCAGCCGCGTGACCATCGTCACGTCCGCCAGCGCGCCGGTGATGGAGCAGATCATCGCGCAGCTCGAGCGGCTGATACCCGTCCACCGCGTCACCGACCTCACCATGCTCGGTGACCATGTCGAGCGCGAGCTGGCGCTGGTCAAGGTGGCGGGCGTCGGCGACAAGCGGATCGAGGCGATGCGGCTCGCCGAAGTCTATCGCGGGCGCGTGATCGACGCGACCACGTCGAGCTTCGTGTTCGAGGTGACGGGCGGGCGCGACAAGATCGACAAGTTCGTCGAGCTGATGGGCGAGGTCGGCCTGGTCGAGGTCGCCCGCACCGGCATCGTCGCCATCGCCCGGGGGCGCGAGGCGGTCTAAATTTCACTACCACCATCATCCGTCACCCCGGGCTTGACCCGGGGTCCCGCCACCTTCTTTCGAGTGTGCGGGACAAAGCGGGACCCCGGCTCAAGGCCGGGGTGACGTAATAAGGGGAACACCGAATGCGAGTTTACTACGACGCCGACGCCGACGCGAACCTCATCACGCGCAAGAAGATCGCCATCGTCGGCTATGGCAGCCAAGGCCATGCGCACGCGCAGAACCTGCGGGACTCGGGCGTGCCCGAAGTGGCGATCGCGCTCCGCCCCGGTTCGGCGAGCGCGAAGAAGGCGGAAGCCGCCGGGTTCAAGGTGATGACCAACGCCGAGGCCGCCGCCTGGGCGGACATAGTGATGATGCTCGCCCCCGACGAGCATCAGGCGGCGATCTATGCCGACGACCTCGCGGCGAACATGAAGCAGGGGGCGGCGCTCGCCTTTGCGCATGGGCTCAACATCCATTTCGGGCTGATCGAGCCTCGCGCGGACCTCGATGTGGTGATGATCGCGCCCAAGGGCCCCGGCCACACCGTCCGCTCCGAATATCAGCGCGGCGGCGGGGTCCCTTGCCTGCTCGCGATCGCGCAGGACGCGAGCGGCAACGCCCACGACCTGTGCCTCAGCTATGCCAGCGCGATCGGCGGCGGGCGCGCGGGCGTGATCGAGACGACCTTCCGCGAGGAATGCGAGACCGACCTGTTTGGCGAGCAGGCGGTTTTGTGCGGCGGGCTCTCGCACCTGATCCAGGCGGGGTTCGAGACGCTGACCGAGGCGGGCTACGCCCCCGAGATGGCCTATTTCGAATGCCTGCACGAGGTGAAGCTGATCGTCGACCTGATGTATGAGGGCGGCATCGCCAATATGCGCTATTCGATCAGCAACACCGCGGAGTACGGCGACATCGTCACCGGCCCGCGGATCATCACTGACGAGACCAAGGCGGAGATGCGTCGCGTCCTCGCCGACATCCAGGGCGGGCGGTTCGTGTCGAAGTTCGTGCTCGACAACCGCGCGGGCCAGCCCGAGCTGAAGGCAGCACGCAAGCTCGCCGCCGCGCACCCGATCGAGCAGGTCGGCACCCGGCTGCGCGCGATGATGCCGTGGATCGGGGCGAACAAGTTGGTCGATCGCGATCGAAACTGATCGTTCGGCAATGTAGGTGAAAGCCGAACTGGGTTAGGATAGCGGCATGTCGCTATCCGCCCCGCGCTGGTCGATCGTGCTGCCCTTCTACAACGAAGAGGGCTTCATCGCCGACACGCTGCGCTCGGCGGTGGCGCTGGAGAGCGGGCCGGTCCGGCTGATCCTCGTCGACAACGCCTCCACCGACACGACGGAGGCGGTGTGCCGCCGCGTACTGGCGGGCGCGCCGGGGCTGGAAGTCGATTATGTGTGGGAAGGGCGGCCCGGCCCTTCCCATGCGCTCGCCGCCGGGTTCGCACGCGTCGACACGCCTTGGGTCAGCTTCTGGAACGCGGACACGACTTACCCGCCCGACTACCTCCAGCGCGCGGAGGCGCTGCTCGCGCGCGAGGGGGTGGTCGCGGCCATGGCGGTGGGGCTCGACGCGGCGCCCGGCTCGCTGACCGGGCGGTGGCAGCGCTATCGCAAGTTCGTCACCAGCCGCGTGCTCCGCTGGCAGGCGCATACCGGCACGTTCGGGCAATGCTTCCGCACCGAAGCGCTGCGCGCGGCGGGCGGACCGCGGTCGGAGGCATGGCCCTGGGTGCTCGACGACCACGAACTGATGCATCGGGTGTTCCGCGTCGGCGGGCGTTCGCGCTACCATCCCGATTTCTGGTGCCTGCCCTCATCGCGGCGGCGGTCCTGCGCGCATGTCCGCTGGACGGTGTTCGAGCGCGCGCTCTACCACCTGACGCTTTACCGCGCGAAGGACTGGTTCTTCTACCGCTTCCTGTCCCGCCGCTTCCGCGCGCGCGGGATGCTGAGCGCCAATCTGCGCCGCCGCGACTGGGACGCCGCGCCCGGCGGCTAGACCCCAGCGAAGCTGCGGAAACGATCGGCGATGTCGCCGCCGACTCGCGACAGCAGGCGGCGCAGCCGATCGTCGAGGATGTCCTGCGGCTGGCCGGCGTCGCGATACGCCATCGTCCAGTCGGCAAAGCCCCGCTCGGTAATCGCGCGGTCCTCCAGCACCTCGATCCGGTGGTGGCGCGGGTCTGCGGTGATCCGCGCCCAGGCGAGCGCGACGCTCTCCTTGGGGCCTTCGAGCACCTGCATGAACCGGTCGTCGCGCGCGCAGAGCAGCCCGGTGAGGCCGTCGATGCCGTTATGGACGCGCGACTGGCGCAGGATCGCGGGGGCGAGTTCGGCGGCCGGATGATCGCAGGACTCGCTCGCATAGATGATCTGCCGCATCGCTCCGCCTAACCGGAGAATGGGATCGTCGTAAACGACCTTTATCAACTCAGGCGGCGCGGTTGATCTGCATGAACCCGTCAAACGTCGCGCGCACATTGGCATGGGTACGCGCGAGCAGCGGCGCGACCTGCCCCATCGTCGCGCCGCCGTCCGCGCCCGGCGCGCGGTGCGCCATCTGCCACGGGCCGAACTCGCGCACCTCCACCGTCCGGCGCGAGAGCACCACCACCGCGCGGTGGCGCGGGTCCTTTTCGATCCGCGCGAACGCGGCGAGCACCTTGTCCTCCGGCCCCTCCAGCGCCTGCAAGAAGCGGACGCCGTCGGCATAGAGCAGCCCGGTCACGCCATCGCGCGCGTTGTTGCGGCGCGACACCGCGAGGATGTCGTTCACATCCGGCTTGCCCTTCGCGCTGCTGATATAGACGAGCTGTAGCATCGCTGCTCCTTCAATTGGCCGGATAGCCGCGAAGGTTGAAACAAGCGTGAAACGGCGTTTGATCTCGATCAACAACGTGCGCGATCGCGGCGGCGCTGGACAGCGGTTGGTCGGGGCGGCATAGCCGCGCGCGTGACCGGGATGACGTGCCGCCTTCGACTTACCCGCCCTTAGGACGGCGCGCGCCCGCGGCTGTCCTAAGGCCCGCTCGCCCGTCCGCCGCCCTTCTCGCAAGGCACCGCGTCATGCTCGCCGATCCGTCCGTCAAGTACCGCCCCTTCCCGCCCGTCGACCTGCCCGACCGGCGCTGGCCCTCGCAAACGATCACCCGCCCGCCGCGCTGGCTGTCGACCGATCTGCGCGATGGCAATCAGGCGCTGATCGACCCGATGGGGGCGGAAAAGAAAACGCGGATGTTCGACCTGTTGGTCAAGGTGGGGCTGAAGGAAATCGAGGTCGGGTTTCCGAGCGCGGGCGCGACCGAGTTCGACTTCATCGCCGGGCTGGTCCGTTCGGGGCGGGTCCCCGACGACGTCACTGTGCAGGTGCTGACGCAATCGCGCCGCGACCTGATCGAGACGACCTTCGCCAGCCTGGAAGGCGCGCGGCAGGCGATTGTCCACCTCTACAACGCGGTCAGCCCCGCTTGGCGTCGCATCGTCTTCGGCATGACCCGCGACGAGGTAAAGGCGATCGCGGTCGAGGGCGCCAAGGTGCTGCGCGACGAGGCCGCGAAGCGTCCCGGCACGGACTGGCGCTTTGAATACAGCCCGGAGACCTTCTCCACCGCCGAGCTCGATTTCTCGGTCGAGGTCTGCGAGGCGGTGATGGACGTCCTACAGCCGACGCCGGAAACGCCGCTGATCCTCAACCTGCCCGCCACGGTCGAGGCAGCAACGCCCAACATCTATGCCGACCAGATCGAATGGTTCGCGCGCCACATCCGCGACCGGGACAGCGTCGTCATCAGCCTCCACCCGCACAACGACCGTGGCACCGGCGTCGCGGCGGCGGAGCTGGGGCTGATGGCGGGGGCGGACCGGCTGGAGGGCTGCCTGCTCGGCAATGGCGAGCGGACCGGGAACTGCGATCTCGTGACGGTGGCGCTCAACCTTTATACGCAAGGCGTCGCGCCCGGGCTCGACCTGTCGGACATAGATGCGGTGGTGAACACGGTGTCGTACTGCACCAACCTGCCCGTCCACCCGCGCACGCCGTACGCGGGCGAGCTGGTGTTCACCGCGTTCAGCGGCTCGCATCAGGACGCGATCAAGAAGGGGTTCGCGGCGCAGGCGGCGCGCAACGACGAGTATTGGGAAGTGCCTTACCTGCCGATCGACCCCGCCGATCTCGGGCGCAGTTACGAGGCGGTGATCCGCGTCAACTCGCAGTCGGGCAAGGGCGGCGTCGCCTGGGTGCTCGAACAGGATCGCGGGTTCAAGCTGCCCAAGCGGTTGCAGGCGGACTTCAGCCGGCATGTGCAGGCGCTCGCCGACGAGCTGGGGCGCGAGCTCGACGCGGGCGATATCGGCGCGCTGTTCGACCGCGTTTACCTTGCGCGCGAGGGCGACCGCTATGCGCTGCGCGACTTCGCGGAAACGGGCGCGGCGGGGAGCCGGGTGTTCGTCGGCCGGGTCGCGATCGACGGCGAGGAGCGCTCGATCAGCGGGCGCGGCAACGGGCTTATCTCGGGCGTGGTTGCCGCGCTGGCGGAGGCGGGGTGTGCGCTCGACGTGCTCGACTATCAGGAGCACGCGATCGGCCACGGCGCGGACGCGCAGGCGGCGGCCTATGTGGAATGCCGCACGGGCGAAGGGCGGGTGGTGTTCGGGGTCGGCATCGACGCGGACGTCGCCACTGCCAGCGTCCGCGCGGTGCTCAGCGCCGCCAACCGGGCGGAATAGCTCCTCCCCACCCGTGGGGAGGGGGCGTTGACGCTTTGGCCAGCCCCCCAGCTGGCCAAGATCGTGTCCGGGGGACACGATCTCGCGCCAACGCGACGCGAAGCGGCGTGGTGGAGGGGGCGGGGGTAGGACGCACCCGGCCAGCCCCCCTCCACCATGCCTTCGGCATGGTCCCCCTCCCCACAAGTGGGGAGGATCAAGAAAACGCCGCCCGGTCGCGATGCTCGCCCAGCAGCCGCCGCGCGCGCAGGAACATTTCCACCCGCATCACCCCGAACATGCCCAGCGCCAGTGCGAGCAGCGCGTCGGTCAGCGTGGCGACATCCATGCCCAACGCCCTGCCCTCATAGCGCATGGCGCTGCGCACCACGAACAGCCCGAGCAGGAACAGGATCGCGACCGGCGACGCGCGCTGCATCAGCGTGCCGGTTGCCTGATCCACCTCGATATGCATCATCCGCCCGCGCTGCCAGCCCAGCCCCGCGCCGACCAGCAGCGCCGCGCCCGCGATCAGCCAACCCGTCCCGCTCGGCGGCATCGTGGCGAAGGTCACCGCCGTCGCCAGCGCCAATATCCCCGGCACGATCCACAACTGCCACAGCTTCAGTGGCCGCGCCCGCGACATTCGCCGCGCGCGGAACGCGAAGATCACCAGAAACACCGCGACCGGGATCGCGTATTGGATCAGCCCGCCCGGCTGGACCACTTGACCATGCTGCATGCCGCCCCCTCTGCTTGCCCCGTACCGATCCTAGCGGGTCGGCACGGGCAAGCAACGATCATTCGGCGGCCTCGGCGAGCGGCGCTTCCTTCCACACCAGCACCGGCCTCCTCGCCGCCTGCGTTTCGTCGAGCCGGCGGCGCGGCGCGAAGTGCGGCGCGGTCTTGAGCGCCCCGTCCC
>CAXTTU010000197.1:0-6450 GCA_964247225.1 uncultured Sphingomonas sp.
TCGCGGTCGCGCTCATCGCCGAGATGCCGACCAGCACGAGCGTCAGCTGCGCCTGGCCGACGCGCCGCTCGCCCAGCGTCGTCGCCAGCGCCATCGCCGCGCTCGCGCCGCAGATCGCCACCGCGCCGCTCGCCAGCGTCCCGAACGCCGCATCGAAGCCCAAGCGCCGCGCGATCCACACCCCGCTCGCGATCGTCGCCGCGACAATGCCGAGCACCGCCAGCAACGCCACCGGCCCCAGCGCGACGATCTGCCCGAACGTAACACGCACGCCGACCAGCACGATGCCCCAACGAAGCAGCGAACGCGACGCAAACGCGAGCCCCGGCGTCAACCGCGCGTCCGCCGACAGGAAGTTGAGCGCCAACCCGATCAACAGCGCCATCAGCGTCACCGGCACGCCATAATGGTCCGACAGGAACCCGGCCGCCAGCGTCCCGGCCGAGACGATCACCAGCCCGGGCACATATTTGCGCCACGTCGCGACGGGCGGCGAGGGCTCGATATCGCCGTACAGATCGGCCACCATCGGCAGCGGGCGTGTTCTGACCGTCATACGGCAGGCTCTAGCGCGGCGGCGGGCGATCTGACAACGCTGGACAGACAGGAGAGCGGGGAATGAGGGGTGAGGGCCGGGGGCGCTGGGTGATCGTCGCGCTGATCTTCGTCGCGATCATGCTCAACTATGTCGACCGGCAAATCCTCGCGCTGCTCAAGCCGACGCTGGAGGTGGAGTTCGGCTGGTCGGACCAGGACTATGCGAACATGGGCACCGCCTTCCAGTTCGCGACGGCGGTGGCGTTCCTCGGCACCGGCTGGTTCGTGGACCGCGTGGGGCTGCGGCGCGGGTTCGCGGGCGGGGTGGCGGTTTGGAGCCTCGCAGGGATAGCGCACGCATTCGTCGCGACGGTGGGCGGCTTCATCGGCGCGCGCGTGGTGCTGGGCGTCGCCGAGTCGGTCGGGACCCCGGCGGCGGTCAAATCGGCGGCGACCTATTTTGAAGGCCGCGACCGGCAGATCGCGCTGGGGCTCGGCAACACCGCCCCCAATCTCGGGGCGATCCTGACCCCGCTGCTGATCCCGCCGCTCGCGGTCGCGTTCGGCTGGCGCGCGGCGTTCCTGCTCGCGGGCGGGCTGGGGCTGGTCTGGGTGCCGGTGTGGCTGCTGGTACGCGCACGTCCGGCGGCGGTCGCGAGCGTCGGCCCTGCGCGGCTCGGTTGGGGCGAGGTGCTGCGCCGCCGCGAGACGCTGGCAATTGCGCTTGCCAAATTGCTGTCCGATCAGGTGTGGTTCTTCATGCTGATGTGGCTGCCCGACCTGTTCCACCGGCTGTTCGGACTGAAGCAGGGGACGCTGGGGCTGCCGGTCGCGCTGGTGTATCTGATGGCGGCGTGCGGGGCGCTGTCGGGTGGATGGCTGCCCGCGACGCTGATGGCGCGGGGCTGCTCGGTGAACAGGGCGCGCAAGGGGGCGATGCTGGTCTATGCGCTGCTGATCCTGCCCGTGCCGCTGGTTATGTACCTCCAGAGCCCGTGGAGCGCGGCGCTGCTGCTCGGGCTGGGGCTGTTCGCGCATCAGGGTTTCTCGACCAACGTCTTCGCGCTGACCACCGATGTGGTGCCCGCCAGCGCGGCGGGCTCAACGATCGGCATCGCCGCGTTTTGCGGCAACATGGGCTCGATCGGGATGATCCAGCTCTCCGCCTGGTCGCTGGGGCACGGGCATGGCTACACGCCGATGCTGGCGATCTGCGCGGGGAGTTACCTCGTCGCGCTGGGGTGCGTGCAGCTGATCCTGCCGCGGATCGTGCCGGTGGAAGGTGGGGGTGACGTGCTGGCAGCCCACTGACCGCAATTGGTCGAGCAGTCCTTGCCTCGTTCGCCCTGAGCTTGTCGAAGGGCGGGCCACTCACTGACGTGGGCGTGTGTGGCCGGTGCTTCGACAAGCTCAGCACGAACGGAACGGGGATTGGGCGACCGAGCCCGCCTAGAACCCCACCCGCGCCGTCACCCCATAATACCGGTCCGCATCGCGCGGGATCTGGTAGCGGTACGACCCCACCGGGCCGCCATTGGTGATCGCCGCCGCGAAGCTCTGGTCGAGGAGGTTGCGGACCTGCCCGGTGATGCGGATGTGGTCGTCGGGCGTGGCGATGCCCGCCGACAGGTTGACGAGGCCATAGGCGTGGATCGTCCCCTGCGCGCGCTGCACCGGGTCGGGCGCGAATAGCGCGAGTTCGGAGCTCTGGTACGACCCCTGCGCGCCCGCGAAGAAGTCCAGCGCGCCGCCGGTGCGCAGGCGGTAGTTCACCGACAGGTCGCCCTTGAACTTGGGCGCGAAGCCGAGCGGGGTGCCGGACGGGATCACCGCCGTCACCGCCGCGCCGGGCGCGACATTGAACCGGTCGACATGCGCGTCGGTGTAGGCCGCGCCGCCGGTGATGTTGAGGTCGCGCGCCGGGTTCCAGATCACGTCCGCCTCCGCCCCGCGCGTCGACACCTCGCCCGCGTTGGTGAAGCGCGTCACCACCACGCCCGCGACGAGGTCGGGGTTGTTGGCCTGAAAATTATGGTATTTCGCGTAGAAGCCGTCGAGGTTGACGACCAGCCTGCCGCCGAACAGCGTGTTCTTGAGCCCCGCCTCGTAGGAGTTCGACGTTTCGGGCGCGATGACGTTGGTGCCCGTCGCGGTCAGGTTGTAGAAGACGTTGAACGCGGGCCCCTTATAGCCGCGCGTGTAGCTGGCATAAGCCGTGGTGTTGTGCGTCACGTCGAACTGCACCGCGCCCTTGCCCGAGACATTCTCGTTGGTCGCCTTGCTGCGGAAGACAGTGGCGGGCTGGCCGGTGCCGGTCGGCGTGACGGGGAAGCTCGGCTGAATGCCCGGACCGGCGAGCGTCGTGTTGCGCGAGTGGAACACGTCAAGCTGGTCGATCGTGTAGCGCAGACCGCCGATCAACCGGAAGCGGCTGGCAAGGTTGAGCGTCCCCTGCCCGAACAGCGCGACGTTCTTGAACACGGAGCCGAAATCGGCGGTGCCCGTCGGCGTCGTCACCGGGCCGGAGCCCGCCGCGCCGCACGGCGTGAGCGCGGCCAGCGTGACGCCCGCCGCCGCCGCGCACGCGACGTCGTTCCGCGTGAATACCCGCTCCGAATAGGCGCGCGAGTAATAGGCGCCGATGACATAATCGAGGAATTGGTGCCCCGGTGAGGTGAGGCGCAGTTCCTGGCTGAACGTGTCGCTCTTCTGCGGGCCGAAATCGTGGAGCTGGTTGAACCCGACATAGGCTTGCGGCAGGAAGTCGCCGTCGCGGATCTCGGTATTGTCGTACTTGCGATAAGCGGTGATCGAGGTCACGGTCTGCGACCCCAGCGTGACGTCCGCCTGGCCCGAAAAGCCATAGCCGGTCTCGATCGTGCTGGTGACGAGGTTCTGCGCGATGTGGCGCGTCCGGTCGCCCATCGGTGTCGGCAGGACGGTGAACGGGTTCGACTGCGGCAAGGGTGTAATCGGCTGCCCCGCCGCGTTTAGCGGGCCGGTGCCGATCACCTCCGCGCAGCAATTGTCGTTGTTGTGGTGGTAGTCGGCGATAAGCGTCAGGCGGACGTTGCTCGACGGCGTCGCGACGACCTGCGCGCGGCCGCCATAATGTTCGAAGCCGTTGACATGCCGCCCGTCCAGCGCGTCGTTGATGATGTTGCCGCCGTAATTTTCATAGAAGCCGGTGAAGCGGGTGAGCAGATTGTCGCTCACCGGCAGGTTGAGCACCAGCCGCCCGCGGTAATCGGCGCGGCTGAAATAGCTCGCTTCCGCATAGCCGCCCAGTTCCTTGGTCGGCTGCTTGCTGACGATGTTGATGACGCCCGCCGACGCGTTCTTGCCGAACAGGGTGCCCTGCGGCCCGCGCAGCACCTCCAGCCGGTCGATATCGACCAGATCGCTGAACGCCTCGCCCGCGCGGGAGAACACGACGCCATCGACCACCGTGGAGACGGAAGGCTCGCCCGCGATCGAGAAGGTGGCGGTGCCGACGCCGCGCAGGAAGATCGACTGGTTGAGCGTGGTGCCGGATTTCAGGAAGTTGAGCGAGGGGACGAGATATTGCGCGCCCTCGATGCTCTGCCGCCCCTGCAGCGCGATTGCGTCGCCGCCGACCACCGACACCGCGATCGGCACTTCCTGCAGACGCTCGGACCGCTTCTGCGCGGTGACGATGATGTCGCCCGGCGCGGCGGCGTCGGTGTTCGTCGGCTGCGAGGTCTGCGCGTCCGCGCCCGCATCGACCGACGGCGCAGCGACGCCGCGGGTCGTGTCCTGCGCCTGCACCGGCGGCGCGGCTTGCGCGCCCGCCTGCCCCGCGATCATCAGCGCGGCCATCGCGACGCCGCCCGCCAACTCGTTCCTCATCCTCGTCCTCCCTGTTCCCGCTCGGCGGCGGGTTAGTCATGTCGTCGCGCCGCGTCTCCCGGCGCGCGTCTTGCCTTTGCTAAAGCATCGCTATCGTCAAAAGCCGAGCTCCGCCATCTCCACCGCCCGGTGCTCGCGCGCGCTGATCTCGGCGGCGGTGCCGATCGCCACCGCCATCAGTCCGTCGTGCGCGGTCACCTCGACCGGCCCTTGCCCACGCACCGCCGCGATGAAGCGTTGGTGCTCGTAGAAAGTGGAGCCGTGGTGCGACCCGGCGTTGAGCGCGGTTTCGTCCGTCGCGACCACCCGCCGCTCGACCTGCTTGGGATTGCGGAAGCCCACCCGCGGCGAGAACACCAGCGCGCCCTCGGGGATCAGCACGTCGAGCCGCGCGGCGTCGCCAACCGCGGTGATCTCCTCCTGGTTCTCCGCCCCTTCGGCGAACATCGACAGGTCGAGCATCGCGCGGACGCCGTTGGCGAAGTCGACGGTCGTATAGCTGTTGTCGATCATGTCGGGGCGCTCGCCCGCATAATCCTCGTCGAGATGGTTCACGTCCATGCTCCCCGAGCAATAGACCCGCACCGCTTCGGACGCGGTGATGACGCGCATCAGGTCGAAGAAATGGCAGCATTTCTCCACCATCGTGCCACCAGTGTTGCGGGCGAAGCGGTTCCAGTCGCCAACCTTGGTCAGGAACGGGAAGCGGTGCTCGCGGATCGATAGCATCCGCAGGCGTCCGATGCGCCCCTCATGCACCCCGCGGATGAACTCGGCAGCAGGGGGCATGTAGCGATATTCCATCGCGGTCCAGAACGGGGCGGGGTGCGCCTCCGCGCGTTCTACCACCCAGCGTGCGTCCGGAAGCGTGGTCGCGAGCGGCTTTTCGCACAGGATTGCCAGCCCGGCATCGAACAACGGCTCAAGTACGCTGCGGTGGGTATGGTTGGGGCTGGCGACGATCACCGCGTCGACGAGGCCGCTCTTCGCCAGCGCGGCGCTGTCCGCAAATGCCGTCACCCCGTCGGAGCGCGCCTCGCCCAGCGCGGTGCGGGCCCATTCAAGCGAGCGCTCGACCGGGTCGGCGATTGCGGTGACGACCGCGCCCGGCGTGATGGCGAGGTTCTGGAGGTGCTCCACCCCCATCATCCCCGTGCCCACCAGACCGTATCGGACTTGCTCTTCCACTTGGCTCTTCTGTATGTATGACAACGATGTCTGAAATCACCCTATCGCCCGAACCCCGCCCGCTCGGCAAGAGCGGAATCACCGTCGGCCCGCTCGCCTGGGGCATGTGGCGGTTCAGCGGCGGGGTGGCGGACGCGCGCGCGCTGGTGGAGGCGGCGCTGGCGGCGGGGGTGACGCTGTTCGACACCGCCGATATTTATGGCTTTGACGGCGCGGGCGGGTTCGGCGACGCGGAGGCGCTGCTCGGGCGCGTCTTCGCCGAGGCGCCGGGGCTGCGCGAGCGGATGGTGCTGGCGACCAAGGGCGGAATCACCCCGCCGGTGCCGTACGACTCGAGCGCGGGCTATCTCGCGGGCGCGCTCGACGCCTCGCTCCGGCGGCTCGGGGTGGAGCAGGTCGACCTGTACCAGATCCACCGCCCCGACATCCTCGCCCACCCGCAGGAAGTGGCGCGCGCGCTCGACGACATGGTCGCGAGCGGCAAGGTGCGCGCGGTGGGGATGTCGAACTATACGGTGGCGCAGTCGCGGGCGCTGGCGTCGTTCCTCTCCGTGCCGCTGTCGACGCAGCAGCCGGAGTTCTCTGCCCTGCATCTCGAGCCGATGGTGAACGGCCTGTTCGACCAAGCGATGAAGCACGACGTTGCGGTGCTCGCCTGGTCTCCGCTTGGCGGCGGGCGGATCGCGCAGCCGACGACCGATCGTGAGCAGGCGGTCGCGGCGGCGCTCGACGCGGTGGCGGCCAAGTTCGGCGTCGGGCGCGCGGCGGCGGCCTATAGCTGGATCGCCGCGCACCCGGTCCGCCCGATCCCGATCGTCGGTACGCAGAACGCGCAGCGGCTCGCCGAGCTGGCGG
>CAXTTU010000198.1:0-6421 GCA_964247225.1 uncultured Sphingomonas sp.
CGGTGCGGCAGCGGATCACGGCGCCGCCGGCCCGCGCGCGGATCGCGGCCGGCGTGTCGTCCGCGACGATGCGGCCGGCGTTCATCACCACCACCCGGTCGGCGAGCGCATCGGCTTCGGCGAGGTCGTGCGTGGTCATCAGCACCGCCGCGCCCTCCGCCGCCGCGTCGCGCACCGTCGCCCAAAGCGAGCGCGCCGACGCGCGATCCATCGCCGCGGTCGGCTCGTCGAGGATGAGCAGGTCGGACCGTCCACAGATCGCCAGCGCATAGTGCACCCGCCGCGCCTGCCCGCCCGACAGGGCACCGCAGCGGCGCCCGGCAAGCTCGCCGAGCCCGGCCAGCGTCAGCGTCTCCGCCACCGACCGGGGATCGCGATAATAGCCCGATTGCAGCGTCACCATCTCCGCCACCGTCATCACGTCCGGCAGCCCCGCCGCTTGGAGCATGACGCCCATGCGGGCGCGCGCGGCGGGTCGTGCTGGGTCGAGGCCGTACACCCGAACTCTACCACCGTCGGGACGCAGCCTCCCGGTGAGCAGGCCGACGGTGGTCGACTTGCCCGCGCCATTGGGACCAAGCAGCGCGGTCACCTCACCGGGGCGGATCGCCAGATCCAGTCCGCTCAACACCGCCTTGCCGCCCAATTTCTTCGACACCGCCCGCAGCGATGCCGCCGCTGCCGGATCCTTGTCCATATGTCCGCTCCTGCTCGACAGGCGAACAATGCCCGGGCGAAGACCGGCGCATCAGTGGCGCGCGTCATGGCTCGGGCGTGACAGATGTCAGGGTCTCTGGTCGGGTCGGACTAGCTTTCCTGCCCGGCCAAGCCGAAGGAGTTGCGGTGAAGGCAAGTTTGCGGGCAACTTCCATGCGCGGCTCGATCGCCGCTGCCACGCGGGGCGTGTTGCGTAGCTTGGAGGCGCGTCACCGAATGGTCGCGCAGGCCGGGACGGCATAATCGATGCAGACAACGCTGATCCCTCCCGCGCCCATCCCGCCGCGTCGACCCAGCACATGGCGTTTCCTCCGCTCGCTCCGCCGCGACGTGCTGAGCACCTTTGCCGAGGAGAGCTACCAGCGGCTCACGATACGCGGCAGCATCCTGGGCACGCCCTTCCTGCTCGTCAACGACCCCGCCGGTATCCGCCGCGTGCTCGTCGACAACGCGTTCAACTATGTGAAACCGCCATCGGCGGTCCGCGTCGTCTCGCCGTTCACCGGCAATGGCCTGTTGCTGGCCGAAGGTGACGCGTGGCGCGGCCAGCGTCGCCGCGTCGCCCATGCGTTCACGCCGACCCACGTCCGCGCGCTCGTGCCGTTGTTCGCGGCGGCTTCGGAGGACCTGGTCCGCCGGCTAGAGGCCGGCGACCCGCTCGACCCCGACGCGTTTCAGGCGGTGGCGCTCGATGCCGTGCTGCGCGCGCTGTTCTCCGACGCGACCCCCGCGCGACGGGTGCGGCTGCAGGACCTGGTACGTCGCTATCTCACGGACCATGGCGGCCCCGGGCGCCTGCGCGTCGATGACCTCCTCGCGCGCGATCCTGCAAGTTTCGGGTTTCTGCTCGGGGGCCGCCGATGTTTCCAGCGGGAGTGGTTTGCGGAGGTGGATGCGGTGGTGGCGGAGCGCCGGCGCGCTCCCCGCGACGGCAATGACCTGCTCGACCGCCTGCTCGCCGCGCGCGACGCCGAGACGGGGGAGCCTATCGCCGACGGGGAGATCCGGAGCCAGGTCGCCACGTTCATCGTCGCGGGGTTCGAGACGACGGCTCGGCTCCTCTTCTGGGCGACTTACCTGCTCGCGCTCGATCCCGCCGAACAGGACCGCGTCGCCGCCGAGATCGGCGAGACGGCGGAGGATGCGCTGCGCTCCTCCCGCCTGCGATCGCTGCTGCAGGAAACGCTGAGGCTGTATCCGGCGGTGCCCATCATCACCCGGAGCGCGGTCGCCGACGACGTGGTGGCGGGTGAGCAGGTCCGCGCCGGGAATCGCGTGACGGTCTCGCCCTGGCTCGTGCATCGGCATCGCCGCCTGTGGGACGCACCGGACGCGTTCAGGCCGGAGCGCTTCGAGAACCGTCCCAACGCCTATCTGACCGACGACTCGTTCATCCCGTTCAGCAAGGGGCCGCGGGTCTGCATCGGCGCGGGCTTTGCGATGACGGAGGCGACGATCGTGCTCGCGGCCGTGCTGCGCCGGTACCGGCTCCTGCCCGCAAAAGGCCGGCCCGCGATGCCGGTCGCGGTGGTCTCCATCCGCCCCGACCGGCCATATGCTTTCGGTCTGGTCAGGCGATGAAGCGGTGCCGACGCGGGTAGCCCCAACGCGCACACCCGTCCTTCAATCGTGGCCTGCCAACCGCGTCGGTAACGACGGCACCCAAAGGGCGACCGCGACCAGCCACGTCGAGAGGTGATGCGGCATCTCAAGCGTCCCCCGATCCGTAGGATCGCAGTTCCTCCAGAATGCCGTGTCGCAAAGGCCGCCAGCCGAGTTCGCGCTGGGCCAGCTCGCCGGAGATGACCTGGTCGCACGCGATCGCGTCGGCGAACACGCCAAGCACCTGACGAGCCTGGTCGAGCGGCCATGGTTCGACGCGCCCGCCTGCGCCCGCGCCCTCGCTGGCGGCGCGCGCAATCTCGAGAAGGGGCACCGGCGCTCCGTGGACGCCGTTGAAGATCGAACCGGCAGGCGCTCGTTCGAGCGCGAGCAGGTACAGATCCGCCAGATCGTCGGCATGAACCGTCGTCCAGCGGTTCTGCCCATCGCCGACATAGCGTGCCGCCCCACCTTGCGTGGCCGACGCCACCATCATCATGGCGGTGCCGCCGTGATGGCCGAACACCCAGCCGGGCCGGATCACGATCGGGTGGACGCCCTCCGCGGCGGCGGCGAGCACCCGTGCCTCCACGTCCTGGCGGAAGCGCACGAGGTCGACGGGGGTGAGCGGGTCGTCTTCGGTGGCAGGTCTGTCCCCGGTCGACCCGTAGAGCAGGCACCCGCTCGTATAGACAAAACGCCTGGACGATCCCCGCAGCGCGGCGATGATGGCGTCCGTAGCAGCCTCGTCCGCGCCGGCGGTGTTCTGGTCCCCGGGCGACGCGGCGTGAACCACGGCATCGACGATTTTGCCCGCAGCGATGACGCTTTCGGCGTCGTCGAGGTCACCCCGAACCGTCGCATAGCCCTGCTCCGCCAGCCTGGCCGCGCTCGCATCGGAACGCGCCAGCGCGACGATGTCATGCCCCGCAGCTGCGAACCGTCGCGCGACCGCACCGCCGATCAGCCCCGTGGCTCCCGTTACCAATACCCGCATGACCAGCTCCTCATTCGACAGGCCGCCTTTGCGCGGTGCGGGGCCGTGAGGGGAAATGGTGATGCCCGATATGGCATCATCGCCGCCGCCGATGATGTCAGGCGTCGGCGGCAATCTCGGCGATGCGGTCCCGCAGCCAGAGCGCGAGGGGATGCCGGTCGGTCCGGCGATGCCACATCATCGACAGCGGCCAGCTCGGCAACTCGAGCGGCGGCTCGTGCATGGCCACGCCCAGCCCGACCGCGGCGAACCTGCGGGCGACCCGCGTGGCGAGGGTGGCGATCAAATCTGTTTGCGCCACCACGAAGGGGGCGACGAGGAACTGCGGCAGGCTGAGTACGATGCGCCGCTCAAGGCCGAGGGTGGCGAGCTTCTGGTCGACGACGCCCGTGCCGTCGCCCTCGGGCGAGACCAAGAGGTGTGGCGCGGCGGCGAACGCCTCGAGCCCCGCGCCATCGGCGAACGCCGGATGGCCGAGCCGCGCGATGCAGGCAAAGCCTTCCCGCAGCAGCGGGCGGACCAGGATACGCGCGGAGGGCTCGACGGGAAAGCCGACGCCCAGGCTTACCTCGCCCGAGTCCAGCAGGTCGATCGCCTCGCCACGGCCGAAAATGCCCCTGATCCGCAGGTGGAGGCGCGGCGCCTCGACCGAGAGCCGCGCCAAGAGCGAGGGCAGCAGGACAAAGGCCGCGTAATCCGTCATCGCCAGCGTGACGGCACCGTCGGCAGTCGCAGGCTCAAACGCTTCCGCAGCCAGCGCATCCCGCATCAGGCCGAGCGCGGCCGACACGGTGCGGGCGAGATCGTCGGCGCGCGGCGTCGGCTGCATCCCGGCGGAGGAACGAACAAACAGCTCATCGGCAAAGACGTCGCGCAGTCGGGTGAGCGCCCCGCTCATCGCCGACTGGCTAAGCCCGATTCGAAGACCCGCGCGGGTGACGTGACGCTCGGCATAGAGCGCGTCGAACGCCTTGAGCAGGTTGAGGTCGAAGCCGGCGAACTCCATCCGCGGCGTGTAGGGCGCTCGGATCAGCTGTGGAAGCGAAGGCAATTACCCGCGCGAATGGTCGTCGCTCATCTACGTCCGCGAAACCCCACCGCAACCGCCGCAGCGGCGACCATCACGGCCGCGGTCAGCCAAGATGGCGATGCTCGCCGCCCGCGTCGCGGGTGCCGTCTTCGTCTTCGCGCTGGCGATCTGGTTCGAGGACGTTTCGGCCGGGCTCGGGCACTGTCTCGACCGAGCGTTCGAGCGGTTAGGGGTGCTGTGCGGGTCTTGAGCGCCTTACAGACAGGGCGTCGACCGGTGGCCAGTCCTGGCGAAGGATCAGCTTCCGGAGCTGGGCATCCTGCCTCGCCCGTAATCCGTCGCGATCGCGATGGCCGCTGGCCAGCACGATCATCCAAGCGCTACCCTTCGTCCGGCCCCAGCGTCGGGTCGAGGTCCCTTGGGCGGGTGAAGCGTTTGAGCGTCGCCGTGTGCGCCTTCACCACGGCCCAGTCATCGCCGTCGAACGCCAGTTCCGCGACGCTGGCGGTGGGAAATTTGAGCTCCACATCGTCGCGCAGCGGCTGGTCGACCGCATCGGGGACGAGCAGCAGCACCAGCTCCTCCAGCCCCGGATTATGCCCGACGAGCAGCGCGGCGTTCGCCTCCGCCGGCAGCGCGTGGACAAGGTCGAGCAGCGTCTCGGGGCAGGCGAGGTAGAGCCGCTTCTCCGTAACCGGCCTGAGGCTGCGCCCATAACCCGCTTCCACCTCCGCCAGCGTCTCCGCGACCCGGCGCGCGGGGCTGGCGAGGACGTGGTCGAACGCCGCACCCGTGTCGCGCAGGTGGCGACCGATGGTGCGCGCGGCGCGGCGACCCTTGGCGTTGAGCTGGCGGTCGACGTCGCGGACCGGCGGCTCGTCGAAGCCCGACTTGGCGTGGCGCAGCAGGAACAGCGTCTTCACCGGCCTCTCCCCGTCAGGCGATCGCGGGCGCTCCATGCCCGACGGGCGCGGCGTTGGAAAGCCGCGACGCGACGCGCGCGACCGCTTCGTCGAGCGTCACGCGCGTGACCGAAACGCCGGGCGGAAAGGCGTTCAGCAGCCGCGAGGGCATCGCCGCCGACAGCATCACGAACACCCCGCGATCGTCCGCGCGACGGATCAGCCGCCCGAACGCCTGCGCCAGCCGCGCGCGGACGATGCGGTCGTCGTACGCGGAGCCGCCGCCCTCCAGCCTGCGCGCTGCGTGGAGCACGGTCGGCTTGGGCCAGGGCACGCCCTCCATCACCACCTGCCTGAGCGAATGACCGGGCACGTCCACACCGTCCCTCAGCGCATCGGTGCCGAGCAGGCTTGAATGCGGATCGTCGCGGAAAATGTCGACGAGTGTTCCGGTGTCGATCGGATCGACATGCTGCGCGTGGAGCGGCAGGCCTTCGCGCGCCAGCCGGTCGGCGACCCGCGCGTGGACCGCGCGCAGGCGGCGGATGGCGGTGAACAGCCCCAGCGTGCCGCCCCCCGCCGCGACGATCAGCCGCGCATAGGCGTTGGCGAGCGCGGCGGTGTCCCCGCGCTTGACGTCTGTAACGATCAGCACCTCGGCGTTCGCGGCGTAGTCGAACGGGCTCGCCGCCTCGAACCGGGCGGGCGCGCGGGCGAGGTGCGGTGCGCCGACCCGCGCCTCGGCGGTCGCCCAGTCGCCCCCTGCGGTCAGCGTCGCGCTGGTGACGAGCGCCCCGTGGGCGGGCTTGAGTACGGTCGCGGCGAAGGGGCGCGTGGGGTCGAGCCAGTGGCGGTGGAGACCTACGTCCCATTCGCGCCCCTCCGCCCGGTCGACCGCTAGCCAATCGACGAAGTCGGGGTCCGCGGGCCCGCCGACACGCGCGAGCAGCGCCAGCCATGCGCCGACCGTGTCCGCGCGCCACCCGATCGAGGCGATCGCGCCCTCCACCCGCGCGCGGGCGGGGGCGTCGAGCCAGTCGGGCGCTTCGGCAAGCACCGCCTCCAGCCGCCGTCCTAGCGTCACCAGCGGGCGCACCAACGCGTCGAGCGCGTGCGCGCAGGTGCCCGCCGCCTCGATCAGCTCCGGCGTCGGCTCGGCGAGTTCGGTCTCCA
>CAXTTU010000199.1:0-3248 GCA_964247225.1 uncultured Sphingomonas sp.
TCGTCGGCAAGCGCCGACATAAGCGCGCTCTTGTCCGCAAAATGCCGGTAGACCGAAGTAGGACTAACCCCAACTTCTCGCGCGAGCTCGCGAAGGCCGAGCTCGTCGACCGAGCGATTTTCGAGTAACCTTAGGCCCGCCTCGATGAGTGTTACCCGCAAGGTGCCGTGGTGATACGGCCTACCCCGATCCTGCTCGCTCGGTGGCATCGGTGCCCTCGTCTCCGACACCTGGGTTCTCCAAGCGTTCATGCTCAATCCTATCGGTCCGGCTCGCCCCGTCGCACGAGCGAAGGGGAGGAGAGGCGCGAACGCGATACGTGTCCAAGGCGCGTTTGCGAACGAAACGACCGTCATTTTGTCAACGGCGAGCGCGTAACGTTTGGACCTCGCATTGCACGAGATTGCTGCGTCCAGGCGAGCTGCCGATGTCATTGGTTGACTAGATAGCGGGTAATTGGCATCGATACTATATGCCGTTATCTAGCAAGCCCATTTCGGAGAACACGCTTGAGTGAAGCTTTTATCGTGTCGGCGGTCCGTACCGCCGGGGGCCGGCGCAATGGTCGCCTCTCGGGCTGGCACCCGGTCGACCTCGGCGCGGCGGTGCTCGACGCCGCAGTTGCTCGGGCCGGACTGCCCGGTGCCGTGGTCGACGACGTGATTATCGGCTGCGTCAGCCAGGCTGGGGAGCAGTCGATGCACGTCGGCCGCAACTGCGTCCTCGCATCGAACCTGCCGCAGAGCGTGCCCGCCGTGACGATCGACCGACAGTGTGGCTCGTCCCAGCAGTCGATTCAGTTTGCCGCGCAGGCGGTGATGTCGGGTACGCAGGACGTTGTCATCGCCGCCGGCGTGGAGAGCATGTCGCGAGTTCCGATGGGCTCCCCAATGCGGTCTCCCGAGGGGTCGGATCCGACGTCGAAGTCGCTCAAGGAGAAGTTTGGAGTGGACGGCTTCAGCCAGTTCATGGGTGCGGAGATGATCGCGCGAAAGTGGGGCTTCGACCGCGAGGAACTCGACGCCTACGCGCTGGACAGCCACCTTCGTGCGCAGCGCGCCACGAAGTCGGGCGCTTTCAGGGACGAGATACTGCCGCTTCAAATCGAAATCGGTGGCGAAACCCAGGTCCACGACGTCGATGAGGGCATTCGATGGGACGCCACTCTCGAGTCGATCGGAAGCGTCAAGCTGCTTGCGGAGGGCGGCGTGATCTCGGCCGCTAACGCCAGCCAGATCACGGACGGCGCCGCCGCGGTGACCGTGGCCTCCGAAAAGGCGGTTAAGGAGCACGGTTTAACTCCGATCGCCCGGATCATGAACCTGACCGTGACTGCCGGTGACCCGGTGATCATGCTCGAGGAACCGCTGTTCGCCACCGAAAAGGCTTTGAACCGCGCAGGCATGTCGCTCGCCGACATCGATCTGTTTGAGGTCAACGAGGCGTTCGCGCCCGTCCCGCTGGCTTGGCTAAAACACCTCGGCGCGGACAGGTCCAAGCTCAACGTCAACGGCGGCGCGATCGCACTGGGCCATCCGCTCGGCGCGACCGGCGCAAAGCTCATGTCGACGCTGATCTATGCGTTGAAGGCAAGGGGGGGCAGGTATGGGCTGCAAACGATGTGCGAAGGGGGCGGGATCGCCAACGTGACGATCGTCGAGGTGCTCTAATTCAGGAGCCCGGGGCGAAGCGTGTCGCGCCTTCCGTCCCGCCTTCTAGCTCAGCCGATGCACCCGCGCCGCCCTAACCGCGGCCGGGCGCGCAAACAGGTGCAAGCGATGTACGAGACGATCCTCTACGACGTGGCCGACGGCATAGCCACGATCACGCTCAACCGACCGGACCAGCTCAACGCCTTCAATGGAGCCATGCTCGCGGAACTCTTGGCTGCGTTCGATGCTGTCGATACCGATGACTCAGTGCGCGTCGTGCTCGTGACCGGGGCGGGGCGTTACTTCTGCGCCGGTGCCGACCTGTCAATGGGCGCGGAAACGTTCAAGCACGACTGGAGCGACGGATCGACTTCGCCTGTTCGGCCGGACGGCAGCGTCGACTACTCGCACGACGGCGTGCGAGATCCCGCCGGGCGCGTGACGGTACGCATTCACCGATGCCTGAAGCCGGTCATAGGGGTGCTGAACGGCGCGGCAGTCGGCGTCGGGATCACGATGACTCTGCCTATGGACATTCGGCTTATCGCGGACACGGCGAAGGTAGGCTTCGTGTTCGCCCGCCGCGGTATCGTCCCAGAGGGGTCTTCGACCTTTTTCCTGCCGCGCCTAGTCGGGATCAGCCGCGCGATGGAATGGTGTGCAACCGGCCGCCTGTTCGACGCGCAGGAAGCCAAAGAGGGCGGTCTGGTCCGCTCCGTCCATTCCGTTGAGGAACTGATGCCCGCCGCACGCGCCATCGCGCGCGAGATTGCCGACAATACGGCACCCGTTGCGGTGGCGCTCGCCAGACAGATGCTGTGGCGCGGCTTTGGTCTGCTGCACCCGATGGAGGCGCATCGTATCGAAAGCCGCGCGGTCTTTTCGCGAGGGCGATCAGCCGACGTTGCCGAAGGGGTCGCGAGTTTTCTGGAGAAACGGCCGGCCGTCTTTCCCGACACGATCAGCGAAGCCATGCCCGACTTCTTCCCATGGTGGGAGGAACCAAAATACCTGTGAGACGCCGCTTACAGGTCGACTAGTCCCTTCGGGTGCGCGACCGGCGTTCGGTGAGGCACCTCGGCACCACTTTCGAGCCGCGCTCCGGTTGGGTTCTGAGGCGGTGCACTGGTATCGGCGTGTACGTCACTCCCATGTAGAGCGGGTCGAGTCGCGCCGACGGCGCGTGGCAGAAGTCGAAGGTGCTTGGCTGTCGACAGCTGGTTTGGTGGGAACCGCGTCGGCAAGGCGAGGATTGTAAGAACGATGGCGGTGAGGGCTGCAAGACGGAACTATGGAGACCTCGTGAGCCCGCTAACTGTTCACACTGAGACCGAGCACTTCACCCTGCGGGCCAGCGCTTCGGGTAAGACGCTTGAAGTTGAACTACGGGGTTTCTGGACGGTCGAGACTGTGGGGGAGTACCATGCGGCACGCGAGGTCGCCATGCGCCGGCTCGAGGCTTGCGGCGTGCCTCCCGGTGACCTCGCGATTTTCGTTGATGCCGGGACGATGACCCCTCAGTCACAGGCCGCGATTAGCGCGTTCCAGCAAATGCTCGCATCGTCAGAACTGCAGCCCCGCCGATCAGCCATGGTG
>CAXTTU010000199.1:3258-6409 GCA_964247225.1 uncultured Sphingomonas sp.
TTGCTGTCCAGCACACTGGGTGCGATCCAGGTGCGTCGCATCGGTATGCCGGGCCAGCGACTGTTCACGGATGCCGATTCGGCAAGGGCTTGGCTAAGCGAGGGCTGAGCCGCACCAAGGTAGGCGGTTGCCCAGGAGGGTATCGGCACCTACGCTGCTTCGTCAGAACGCGTCCGCCGCGAGCGCCATCGTCGACCGCCCCCCGGCGGCGACGCTCGCTGCCAAAGCCCGGCTCTGAGGCAGCAGTCGGTCAGCAAAAAACTGTGCGACGGCTCGTTTAGCGACGTGCAGCGGAGCATCACCCCGGCCGGCCTCGGCCATCTTCGACCACATCCAACCGAGCGAGACCAACGCGAATAGCCGAAGGTAATCGACGGCTGCGGCTCCGGCGTCATCGCCGCTAGCTCCGTGCATCGTGTCCGTCGCCGCGCGAAGCAGGTCGAGCGCGTTGCGCGCAGAATTGGCGACTGCCGACGCGTGCCTGCTCGCGGACGAGCGGTCGAGATCGGCCGACATCGCGTCGAAGAAGCCCCGCGCAACGGCACCGCCTCCGAGGCCGAGCTTGCGTCCGACCAAATCCATTGCCTGGATACCGTTGGTGCCCTCATAGATCTGCGCGATGCGGGCGTCGCGAACGTACTGCTCCATGCCCCATTCGCGAACGTAGCCGTGCCCTCCGAAGACCTGCTGCGCTTGCACCGCGCTCTCGAAACCTAGATCGGTGAAGGAAGCCTTGATGACCGGCGTCAGCAAAGCGACGAGCGAGTCCGCCTCGGCGCGCGCGGCGGGATCCGGATGGTGACGCGCGCGGTCGAGCTGCAGCGCCACCCAGCCGGCTAGCGCCCTGCCACCTTCGACAAAACTGCGGACTGTCAGCAGCATTCGGCGCACATCGGCATGCTCGATAATCGCAACCGTAGTCTGGGTACTATCGGCGCTACGCCCCTGCAGGCGCTCCTTGGCGTAGGCGGCCGCCTGTTGATAGGCGGCGCTCGCCACGCCCAAGCCCTGGACGCCAACCATAAGCCGCTCGGCGTTCATCATCGTGAACATAGCGGCGAGGCCGCGGTTCGGTTCGCCCACGAGCCATCCTGCGGCACCGTCGTAATTCATGACGCAGGTCGGCTGCGCATGGATGCCCATTTTCTTCTCGAGCGAGCCGACCGACATGCCGTTGCGCGTGGTGAAGTCGCCCATGCCACCGGCGACGAACTTCGGGACGAGGAACAGGCTGATGCCTTTCACTCCCGCAGGCGCGCCAGGAAGGCGCGCGAGCACCAGGTGGATGACGTTGCCGCCGAAGTCGTGGTCGCCCGACGAAATGAAAATCTCCGTGCCCGTCAATGAATAGCTGCCGTCGGTGTTCGGCTCAGCCCGGGTCCTCAACAGCGCCAGATCCGTCCCCGCGCCTCCTTCGGTCAGCGCCATAGCCCCGGTCCACTCACCGCTCACCAGGCGAGGCAGATACGTTGCCTTCAATGTGTCGTCGCCGTGCTCGGCGATAGCCTCGCACGCGTCACGGGTCAGGCCCGGAAAGAGGTGGAACGAGAGGTTCGCCGACGAGACCATTTCGTCGAGCCAAAGCTGGAGCACGAACGGGAGGCCTTGGCCTCCGTGGCTCACGTCTGAGGACAAGGACGCCCAGCCCTCGTCCGCAAAGCTCCTGTAGGCCGACGCAAAGCCCGGCGGCGTACGCACGTCACCGTCAACCAAGACGCTCCCTCGCTCGTCGCCTTCGCGGTTGATCGGCTGGAGCCGCTCTGCGCAGAGCCGACCGGCTTCGTCCAACACCGTTAGGGCGAGGTCGATATCGACGTCTTTCCCAAGCGCACGCATTTCTTCTTCGAAGCCGAGGATCTCGCTTAACAAGAAGCGATAATCCTCCAGGGGAGGAAGGTAGGTCTGCATCAAGTAGTCCCCTGATCAGAAGGCGAACGTCGTCCTCAAGGCTTGCGTCGTGACCTTTACGATCTCGATCATCTTTTTGACCTCGCCGAGGACATCCACCGTATATCTCAGTTGGAAACGTCGTGATCGACGCCCACACCGCCTATCGACTGGTTTACGATCAGCACCGTGCTGGCCTCTAGGTCTAGGACAGGTCCGTCTCATCAATACCCTGCCGCCCTGGCCAGCGCATCCGCGTGGAAGTTCGCGTCGCCCCACAGTTCGGCGAGCACGCGGTGACGCTTCATGTAAAAGCCGATGTCGTAATCGTCCGTCATCCCAATGCCGCCATGCATCTGGATACCTTCCTGGACGGACAGCGCGGTGGCGAGTGAGGACTGTGCTTTTGCGACCGCGACCGCTTCGTCAGCGTCCTTACCCCCTACTGCTTCTTTGGCGTCCAGCAGCTGCTGCGCCTTGAGCACGGCGGCGCGGGCAACCTCCATCTCCGCGTAGAGGTGCGCGGCGCGGTGCTGCAGCGCTTGGTAGCCGCCAATAATGGTCCCAAACTGCTTGCGCTCTTTCAGGTAGCCGAGCGTCATGTCCATCGCCCCGCCGCCGACGCCGACCAGCTCGGCTGCCGCGCCCGTGCGACCGGCGCGGAGCAGGCGATTGAGCGGATCGCGGCCGGCGTCCACCTCGCCGATCACTGTGTCGGCATCGACCTCCACCCCGTTCAGCTCAATCCGCGCGGCGATGCTGGAGTCGGCGAGGCGTTCGGGCGTGGCCGTGAGGCCGGCGGCGTGGTTCGGAACCGCGAACAAGGTGATGCCGTCCTTGTCCTCCGGCCCGCCGGCGGTGCGCGCGGCAACGATGAGCAGGTCGGCGACGTGGCCATGGGTGACGAACCGCTTGCTGCCGGTAAGCCGGAAGCCGTTGCCCGACCGCTCGGCGGTGAGCTCGATTCTGTCGCGGTGCTTGGCGCCCTCGTCGATGGCGAGCGCCGCCACCGTCTCCCCCGCGACGATGCCCGAGAACCAGCGGTCGGCAGCGCCTGTGCCCTTGAGCGCCTCGACCGCGGCCACGGCGGTGGTGAGAAAGGGGGATGGCGACAGATTCCGTCCGATCTCCTCCAGCACCACGCCCGCCTCGACATGACCCATGCCCAGCCCGCCCGCGTCCTCGCCGACCAGGATGCCGGTAAAACCCATCTCCGCAAACCGGCGCCACAGGTCGCGGGAAAAACCGGCGGGGTCGTCTGCGT
>CAXTTU010000200.1:0-1587 GCA_964247225.1 uncultured Sphingomonas sp.
GACGCAGCCAGCCCGTGACGCGCGATCACCTCGCGAAGCGGCGGCAGCCCCTGTCCTGAGCTTGTCGAAGGAGCGCTCAACAGGCGGGGACGCGCGCCCGGTGCTCGGCCGCTTCCGCCGCCATGCGGATCGCGGCGATCGTCGCACCGGGATGTGCGCAGTCCTGCCCCGCGATGGAGAACGCCGTGCCGTGGTCGGGCGAGGTGCGGACGATCGGCAGGCCCAGCGTCATGTTGACGCCGTCGTCGAAGTGAAGCGTCTTGATCGGCACCAGCGCTTGATCATGGTAACAGCACATCGCCACGTCATACGCCGAACGGGCGCGCTCGTGGAACATCGTGTCGGCGGCGAGCGGGCCGATCACGTCGATCCCCTCCGCACGCAGCTGCTCGATCGCGGGGATGAGAATGTCGATCTCCTCGCGCCCGATCGTGCCTTGCTCGCCCGCGTGCGGGTTGAAGCCGGCAAAGGCGAGCCGCGGCGCGGCAATCCCGAAGTTGCGATGGAGCCCCCGCGCGGTCGCGCGCGCCTTGGCGACGATCAGCTCGACCGAGAGCAGACCGGGAACGGTCGCCAGCGGCACATGCGTGGTCATCGGCACCACCCGGAGCGACGGTCCGGCGAGCAACATCACCGCGTTCTCGCCCGAAATGCCGCACCGCTCCGCGACGAACTCGGTCTGTCCGGCATAGGCGAAGCCGATCGCGTAGAGCTGGGCCTTTGACACCGGCCCGGTCACCAGCGCGCGCGCCGCGCCCGATTGAGTCATCCCGGCCGCGAGTTCAAGCGATCGCAAGGCGCAGCGCGCGCCCTCGACATCGGGCACACCCGGCACGATGTCGCCCGCGTCGTCGATCGTCAGCACCGGCAGGCATCGCGCGAACGCCCCCGGCACCTCGCCGAGGTCGGTGACCCGCGCCACCGGCCCGTTCCACACCCGCTCCACCGCGCGCACATCGCCGATCGCGACGAACGGGGGCAGCGCCTCCGCTTCGCGCCGTGCCCATGCCTTGGCGATCACCTCCGGGCCCACGCCCGCCGGGTCGCCCATCGACACGGCAAGCGGCGCGAGGCGGGATCGGATGGGCTCAGCGATATTCAACGATCGCATCGCGCCGGAGATCGCGGAGCATCTGCTGGGCGCGCAAGTTTACCCGTTGTTGCTCCAGCTGCCCCTGCACCGCCTGCGGATTGGGGAGCGTGCCGGATGGCGGATCGTCGCGTCCGCACAGCACCAGCGAGCGCACGCCCTCCTGCGGCGAGCCGAATGGCGGCGACGCCTGCCCGACCTGCATTTTGAGGATAATTGTCTGGAGCTGCGGCGGCAGGTCGCGGATGTGGATCGTGTCGTTGTCGACGACCTCCGCGCCGATCGTCGCGGCCGCCTTTTGCACCGCGCCGCAGCCTTGGATACCCTGCGTCACCTTGGCGAACTGCGTCGCACGCTCGGTCGCCTGCGCCTGCGTGGTGCCTTCGGGGAAGTGGACGGTGAGCTGTTTCAGGCTCAGCTTGGCGTCGCGCGGGTCGGCGGTCAGTACCTGGCGCTTGTCGACCAAGTACAGGATCGAATAGCCGCCCGGCGGCTCG
>CAXTTU010000200.1:1597-6353 GCA_964247225.1 uncultured Sphingomonas sp.
GTCTTGGCGAGTGTCTCAGGAAGCGTCGCAGGGCGCACCCAATCGAGGTCGCCGCCCACCGCCTTGGTGGTCGCGTCCGAGAAGTTGCGCGCGTAATATTCGAACGGCGCCTTGCCCGTCTTGATCTGGTCCATGACCTGCTGCGCGCTGGCCATCGCCTGCGGTGCGCGGTCGCCATCGCCCTTGATGTAGATCTCGCGCAGATGGAACTCCTCGGTGCCCTTTGCGGCCTCGAGCCGGTCGAGGATGCCCTTCACCTCCGCGTCGCCGACATTGACCTGGGGCTCAACCCGGCGGCGAAGATAGCGCTGCCACGCCAGTTCGCCCTCGATCTGCCGCTTGAGCGAACGGTCGGACGAACCCTTCTCGCGCAGAAAGCGCCCGAACTCGGCGGGGGTGCGGTTGAAGTTGCGCGCGACGCGCGCATAGCTTTCATTAATCTCGTCGCCAGTCACGGTGATGTCGTGCGCCTTGGCTTCTTGGATCTGCAGCGTTTCGTCGATCAGCTGACGCAGCACCTGCAGCTTCAGCTTGTCGCGGTCGTCGCCCGACAGGTCGATGTTGTTGGCGGCGACGATCAGCGCCACGCGCTGGTCGACATCGGTCCCGGTGATCACCGTGTCGTTGATGATCGCGGTCGGCTTGCGGATATTGGGGTCGAGCTTGCCGAAGATCTGCACGTTCGCGGGGATACGAAGCCCGGTCGCGTCGGGCACCTCGTTATCGGGCACCGTCTGCGCGCCCACGCCGGCCGCAAGCGCGAGCACCGCGGTCGTCATCGCCAGGCGCGTCATCCGCGCCGCCAACCTTCTGTTCGTCATCACCAGCCTATCCCGTGCCACCCGGGGCGAGCACCGCGTTCGCCTGCCCGTCCCCGCCTGAACGGGGGCTTAGCGCGGTTGCGCGCGCGAGGGAACCGCCGCGGCGCGATCGATCACCGGCCGAGGTTCTTGAACGACAGCGTCAGGAGATAACCGTTGCCCGCGCGCGCATCGCCGGTGTCGGCGTAATTGCGCCGCCAGGTGAAGCCGAGGCGGAGGCAGTCGTCCTCATACTGGACGCCGAGCCGATGCCGGATCGGCTGAAACCCGTCGGCGAGCGAGGACGGGTCCTCCGCACGGCTGGTCAGGTCGATGACGATCGAGCCGAAGGCGGACCAGAACCGGCTGATCTGCACCCGCCCCGCGACGCGCGCTTCCTGGCTGTTGGGCAGGTCCTCAAACAACGGCATGATGTCACGGTTGAGCCGCGAATAGCCGAGCAGGACATAGGTGCCATTCGTCCCCACGGTCGCGTCGATCTCGTTGCGGCGGACGGTGAAGTTGTTGTGGTCGATCCGGTAACGGAGCGTCAGCGCGACGAGGTTGCGCCACTTGACCTCGCTGCGCCCGACGAAATCGGAGAAATTGTCCGACAGGCCGGTGCCCGGGAAGAAGATCGTCGGCCGCGACGAGAAACGGTAGCTCTGCCCGATCTGGTTGTCGAACCGCAGCGCGCCATGGTCGATCGCCCAGTCGACGCCATAGGTCGCGCGGCTCGAATCCTCGTACCGGTCGTACCCCGGGAAGCGGTTGAGCGCGAACAGGTTGGTGTCGTCGAGGTCGACCGCGCGCGAGTCCTCGTTGGGAATCTCGAGGTTCTTGATCCTGGGGCTGGCGACGATCTGGAACCGCGGAGTGATCCGCTGCGTGCCGCCCCAGAACGCGCCCACCAGCGGCCATTGCACGTCGACGGACAGCGAGCCGATCGCGCGGCCCTGAATTCCCTCCACGCCGCGATAGCTCGGCACCGGGTCGTCCGCTATGTTCTGCGCGTCGTACACGTCACCGCGCGCATAGGCGGTAAAGGTCACCTCCTGCCCCATGGGGGTCAGCTTGCGCAGGTCCCAGCGCAGCCCCGCGAACGCGCGCTGCGTGTCCTGCCCCTCCGTCCGGGTCAGCGCGAGCGTGTTAAGCTCCAGCTCGAACTTGCCGCCGAGCAGGCCCTCGTCGAACCGGCGGCGATAATCGAGTTCGGGAAAGGCGAACGGCTGCACGCCCTGCCGGTCGTTGATCCGGAGCGTCTGCACCGCCCAACCGTCGATCGACAGATAGGAATCCTCGCCGATCCGCTCCGCCTTGGCCGTGCTGCGGAGACGGTCGTCATAGGACAGCTCATAACGCCGCTCGAATGTCTTGTCGGTCGCGACGCGGATGGAGCCGGACAGGCTCCATTCGGGGCTGAGCTGAAACCGGCCCACCGCGTCAAGATAGCCGCGAAACGCCTCGGTTGTCCCGGTCACGCCGGTGATGAGGTCGTCGCTCCGCCGGCTGACCGTGCCGTACGCGGTCACGCGATACGCGCCGAGGCCCGTCAACTGCTCATACTCCGCCTTCATCATCGGCAGCGTGTTGGTGAAGACGTACGGCGTCAGCGTCAGCGAGCGGTTGGGCGCGAGCCGGATGAAATAGGGCACCGCCGCCCACAGCCCGTTCGCGCGAGTGTAGCGGATGTCGGGGCTGAGCAGCCCGCTGCTGGAATCGCCGCCGACCGGGTTGGACAGGTCGGGCAGCGGCACCGATGGCAGCCCGAACAGGTGCAGCCGCGCGCCCTTGTAGTAAATGCGCCGCTTGTTCGGGCGATAGGTGACGCGCACCGCCGTCACCCGCCAGCTCGGGTTCTTGGGGCAACCATCGGAGGTCAGCACCGAACAGGGCGTGTAAGCGGCGTCGGTCAGCACCGTCGTCCCGTCGGCGTCGCGGCTCCCATGCTCCGCCGCGATCCGTCCTCCGCGTCCGAGCACGATCAGCATGTTGTCGACCGTGCCGTCCTTCAACGCATCGGTCAGCTCGACGGTGTCGCCATAGGCGATATCGCCCGTCTGGTTGACGGTGGCGACGTTGCCGGATGCGACCACCTTGCCGGTCTTGCGGTTCCAGACCACCTTGTCCGCGCGCAGCCGGCTGCCGTTGCGCGCCATTCGCACCTCGCCGGTGGCGGTGACGATGTCGGCATTCTGGTCATAGTCGAGCGTGTTCGCGGAAAAGCCGATCTGGTCCGGGTCCGCGGGCGAGGCGATCGCGTCGGTCGTGGGCGGCGCAACGGGCGGAGTCTGCAGGTCCTGCGCGCTCGCGGCGTGCGCGACCAGAATCGCGAGCGGCGCCACGCCGCCGACCAGGCCTGCCCACCGCGTCACCCGTCTTTGCTACCCCAATCAGTCCGCCGATGCGGCGTCTGCCCGCCAGCGCCTATCGCATCGCAAGGGCGGTGCCGCAATGGAGAGGAGCAACCATGCTGGACGCGTCGCGACTCGCAGGCCTAAGGGCTGAGGCACCAGAAGGACTTGCCCCATGAAGATCAGCTTCACCGCTACCCCCGTCGCCGACGCGCCCGTGCTTGCGCTGCCGGTCGAGACCGGGGGCATGGTCAGGCTCTCCGCCGACCTGCTCGGCGAGGCGGGGCTACGGCTTGCGCGCGCCGCGGCGGCAGGGAGCCGGTTCGAGGGCGAGGCGGGCGGGCTGGTCGAGCTGTTCGTGCCCGTGGGCGAGGGGGCGCGGCGGGTCCTGCTGCTCGGCGTCGGCGGGGGCAGCGAGGCGGAGTGGGAGAAAGCGGGCGGGGCGCTCACCGCGCGGCTGCTGACCTCGGGTGTCGAGAGCGCGACCGCGGACCTGTCCGGCGCATCGCCGAGCGCAAAGGCGGCGGCGCGTTTCGCGGGCGCGGCGGCGCAACGCGCGTGGCGGCATGACGTGTACCGCACCAAGCTGCCCGACAAGTCGAAGCCGACACTGACCGAGATCGTGGTCGCGGGCGCGCCGGAGGGGACGGACGCGGCCTGGGCGGCGCAGGACGCGGTGACGCAGGGTCTCGCGCTCGCGCGCGCGCTCGCCGCCGAGCCGCCCAACCTTCTTTACCCCGAGACGTTCGTCGAGCAGGTGACGAAGAGCGTCGACGGCCTCGGGCTCGAGATGATCGTGCTCGACGAGACGGCGATGCGCGCGGAGGGGATGGGCGCGCTGCTCGGCGTGTCGCAGGGCTCCGCGCGCGAGGCGCGGCTGCTCGCGCTCAAGTGGCGCGGGGCCGGGGAGGGCGACCCGCTGCTGGCGCTGGTCGGCAAGGGCGTGACGTTCGACACCGGCGGCATCTCGATCAAGCCCGCTGCGGGCATGGAGGACATGAAATGGGACATGGGCGGCGCGGGCGCGGTCGCCGGGGCAATGAAAGCGCTCGCCACGCGCAAGGCGCGCGCGAACGTGATCGGCGTGATGGGGCTGGTCGAGAACATGCCCGACGGCAATGCCCAGCGCCCGGGCGACATCGTCACCTCCATGTCCGGGCAGACGATCGAGGTGCTCAACACCGACGCGGAAGGGCGGCTGGTGCTCGCCGACGCGATCACCTGGGTTCAGCGTCATCATAAGCCCGCCACGATCATCGACCTTGCCACGCTCACCGGCGCGATGATCGTCGCGCTGGGGCATGAGCATGGCGGGCTGTTCGCCAACGACAACACGCTCGCCGAGCAGCTGCTGGCGGCGGGCAGGGCGAGCGGCGACCTGTTGTGGCGCTTTCCGCTGGGGGACGCGTACAACAAGCTGATCGACAGCCCCATCGCCGACATGAAGAACATCGGCGGCAAGGGCGCGGGCTCGATCACCGCGGCGCAGTTCATCGGGCGCTTCGTCGAGGAAGGCGTGAAGTGGGCGCATCTCGACATCGCGGGGATGGTCTGGGCGGACAAGCCGGGCGCGACCTATGACAAGGGCGCGACGGGGTACGG
>CAXTTU010000201.1:0-6334 GCA_964247225.1 uncultured Sphingomonas sp.
AGGTCAGCTCCTGCCACTGGCGGACCATGCCCATATATTCGTTGTTGAGGATGAAGATCTTCACCGGCAGCCGGTACTGGTGCGCGGTGGCGAGCTCCTGGATATTCATCTGGATCGACGCCTCGCCCGCGATGTCGATCACCAGCGCGCCCGGATTGCCGAGCTGCGCGCCGATTGCGGCGGGAAGGCCATAGCCCATCGTGCCGAGCCCGCCGCTGGTCAGCCACTTGTTCGGCCGCTCGAAGCCGAAGAACTGCGCCGCCCACATCTGATGCTGGCCGACCTCGGTGCTGATGATCGGCGAGCGGTCGCGGGTCGCGTCGTACAGCGCCTTGACCGCGCGCTGCGGCATGATCTCCTCGCCCGTCTCGGGGAAGCCGAGACAGTCTTTCGCGCGCCATTCCGCGATCCGCGCCCACCAGTCGGAGAGGTCGGGCTTGGGATGTTGGCGCGCCTTCCAGACATGCACCATGTCCTCGAGCGCGTGGCCCGCGTCGGCGACGATGGCGAGGTCGACGCGCACATTCTTGTTAATGCTCGACCGGTCGATGTCGATGTGAACCTTGCGGCTGGTCGGGCTGAACGCGTCGAGCCGCCCCGTCACCCGGTCGTCGAACCGCGCGCCGATCGCGAGGATCAGGTCCGCCTGGTTCATCGCGTGGTTGGCCTCATAGGTCCCGTGCATCCCCAACATGCCGAGGAACTGCGGCGAGGAGGACGGGAACGCGCCGAGCCCCATCAGCGTCGAGGTGACGGGCGCGCCCGACACGCGCGCCAGCTCGGCGAGCAGCTGCGACGCGCCCGGCCCGGCGTTGATGACGCCGCCGCCGGTATAGAGCACCGGACGCTCGGCGGCGGCGAGCATGTCCACCGCCGCTTCGATCGCCGAACGCTCCGCCTTGACCTTCGGGCGATAGGTCTTGTGCTGGATCGGCCCGGGCTTGCTGTAGCGCGCAGTGGCGACCTGGACGTCCTTGGGAATGTCCACCACCACCGGGCCGGGGCGACCTGTAGTGGCGATGTGGAAAGCCTCGTGCACCACCGCGCCGAGCCGGGCGGGGTCCTTCACGAGGTAATTGTGCTTGGAGCAATGGCGGGTGATGCCGACCGTGTCCGCTTCCTGGAATGCATCGGAGCCGATCAGCGTGGTCGGCACCTGCCCGGTGATGACCACCATCGGGATCGAGTCCATCAGCGCGTCGGTGATGCCCGTCACCGCATTGGTCGCGCCGGGGCCGCTGGTGACGAGCACCACGCCCGGCTTGCCGGTCGAGCGCGCATAGCCCTCCGCCGCGTGCGTCGCCGCCTGTTCGTGGCGGACGAGGATGTGGCGAATACGCTTCTGCTTGTGGAGCGCGTCGTAGATCGGCAGCACCGCGCCGCCGGGATAGCCGAACACGAACTCGACGCCGAGATCGCTCAGCGCCTCGACCAGGATATCCGCTCCGCTTTGCTCGACCATGACCGACCCTTGTTGACCGGAGCGCGCCTACTCACACGAAACTTGCGCGTCAACACCGGTTGGTGTAACTAAATTGCGTAACGCCGCTGTTGTGTTGGCGGTGCGGGGCCAATTAGCAGGCGGCTGGCGGCGAAACCATGTATATTGCCGTTTCGCATATTGCCGCGTGGCGAGTTGCGCGCGGGCGAGCGCCTCGGCGCTGGTGAACTGGCCGGAAAGACAGGCGGCGATCTCGGGCACGCCGATCGCGCGGAGCACGGGCGCGTCGGCGGGGAGTTGGCGGGCGAGTAGCGCGGCGACCTCCTCGACCGCGCCGCCCGCGAACATCGCCTCGAGCCGCGCGTCGATGCGGGCGACGAGCGCGTCGCGGTCGGGGAGCAGGATCAGCGGGGCGAGCGTGTAGCGGCCCGCGATGCCGCCGCTGCGCTCCGCCTGCCATGCGGCGAGCGGGCGACCGGTTGAGCGCACCACCTCCAGCGCGCGCGCAACGCGGGCGGTGTCATTGGGGGAGAGTTTCACCGCGGCGGACGGGTCTTCGGCGGCGAGCGCGGTATGTGCTTCGGCCACCCGCAGCGCGCGCACGGCCTCGCGGATGCCGGGGTCGATCGCGGGCACGGGCGCGATGCCGTCGAGCAGGGTGCGCAGGTACAGCCCGGTGCCGCCCACGAGGATCGGCAGGTGGCCTTGAGCGACCGTCTCTTCGATCGCCCCGCCCGCGTCGCCGGCCCAGCGGGCGGCGGAACACGCCTCCACGCCGTCGATATACCCGAACAGTCGATGCGGCGCGCGCGCCTCCTCGTCCGGGGAGGCGCGGGCGGAAAGGATGCGCAGGTCGCGATACACCTGCGACGCATCGGCGTTGATGACGGTGCCCCCGAGCCGCTCCGCCAACTCCAGCGCCAGCGCAGACTTGCCGCTCGCGGTTGGCCCTGCGATGACCACGAGGCGGGGGAGACTCATACTAGGCTCCAGCGCGCTTGGGACATCCATCCCTCGCCCTCGTTCGTCCTGAGCCTGTCGAAGGGCGGGCGAGACGTTCCACACGCGCGAGGGAAGCTCCTGCAGCCCGTGCTTCGACAAGCTCAGCACAAACGGAGTAGGGGGCGGGATTGCGAAGCGGGGAGAAGTAGGGCGTGTTCACGGCGACGCTGATAGCAGCCGATCGGCTGAGCGGGAGCGAGGTTTCGGCGGCGCTGGACCGGCTGCGCGCGGCGGGGTGCGAGCCCGCCGACCCGCGTTGGCTCGACGAGGGCAGCGCCGCCGACCTCGCTTTCGGGCAATCTCCCGACCGCGCCCGCGTCGCGCTGGAGGGCGCGTTCGAGCACGTCGATGTGGTCGTTCAGCCGTCCGCCAATCGTGAGAAGCGCCTCCTCATTGCCGACATGGACTCTACCATGATCACGGTGGAGTGCATCGACGAGCTGGCCGACTATGCGGGCGTGAAAGCGGAGGTCGCTGCAATCACCGAGGCGGCGATGCGCGGCGAGCTGGACTTCGCCGGTGCGCTCCGCGCGCGTGTGGGACTCCTGAAAGGGCTGCCCGAGACGGTGCTGAGTCGCTGCTACGCGGAACGGGTCCGATTCACTTCCGGTGCTCGAATGTTGGTGCAAACCATGCGTCAGCGTGGTGCGCGCACAGTGCTGGTTTCAGGCGGGTTCCAGTTCTTCGCCGCGCGCGTCGCGGCGGAGCTGGGATTTCAACAGCATGTCGCCAACACGTTGGAAATCCGTCGCGGTCGGCTCAGCGGAACGGTACGCGACCCGATCGTCGGAGCAGAGACGAAATTGCGCGTGCTGAACAATGAGATACGGGGGCTGGACTGGCGTACAGAGCTGACGCTGGCGGTGGGCGACGGCGCGAACGACTTGCCGATGATCCGCGCGGCGGGGCTGGGCGTCGCGTACCACGCCAAGCCGGTGGTCGCCGCAGCGGCGGGGGCGAGGGTGGAGCATAGCGACCTCACCGCGCTACTATGGGCGCAGGGGATCGGGCGAGGGGAGTGGGCACGCTGATCCTCCCAGTGAACGGGGAGGATCAGCTCACCCCGGCACCACCACGCAACTCACCCCCGCCGCGTGGCAGGCACGTTCGGCATCTGCCTTGCTCGCGAAAGGTCCGGCCTGGAGGCGGGTAACCGCGCCCGCCTTGGCGTAGCTCGGTGAGCCGCCGACGCGCCCGCCGACGCGAGCCCATAACGCCTGCGCTGCCCCCGGCTCGCGGAACGCGCCTAGCTGGACGCGCCAGTGCCCGCCCGCACGTGGGGCGGGGGCGGCGTGGGGTGTCTCCTTCGCGACCACCGGCGCACGCGGCGCGGGCGCGGGGGCGCTCGCAACGGAGGCATGCGGAGCCTGGCGCGGCTTCACCGTCGCGTCATGCGCGCGCGGCGAAGCGGAGGCGAGCACAGGCGCGGGGGTATCGACCGCGCCGTCCACCGCTCGGGCTACCCGCCCCCTGGCCGTGTCGGCCGGACCAGCCGCCTGCGCCGCCTTGCCGCGCGCCTCGATCTCGCTCGCCAGCGCCGCGCCGCGCCCGCGCTGTTCGGGCGTCAGATAGCCGTCCATTTGCGCCAAGGTGATCGACGCCTGCTCCAGCCCCTGCTGCGACGAACGGCTGATCAAGGCATAGCCGCGCACCTCGTCCTTGGGCACGCCGTCGCCGTTGAACACCATCGTGCCGAGGATCAGCTCCGCGCGCCGCTCGTCGCGCGCGGCCGACTTCTCCAGCCACGGCAGCGCCTCCGCGCGCTTGCCCTCGGTGTAGAGCGTCAGACCATAGGCGTCGCTCGCCATCGCGTGCCCATGCGCGGCCGCCTTGGCGTACCAGGATTCTGCCTGGGCGAGGTCGACGGGCACGCCGCGCCCGAGCTTGTATGCCTGCCCCATGTTGAACTGCGCGTCGGGGTCGCCCGCGATCGCGGGGCCGCGCCATTGCTCGACCGCGGCCTTGAAATCGCCGCGCGACCATGCCTCGACGCCCGCCTTGACGTCCGCCAGCGCGGGACCAGCGGCGAGCATCGCCAGCGCCGCCGCGATCACCTGTGCCTTCATGTCCCGTTCCCCGCTATGTCCGCGCCATCATGCCGCGTCCGCGCGAGAATGGCAAAGCCGGCGCTAACCATCTTTGCCGTGCCGTTAACCGCTTCTTAGCTCCGCCCATGCGACCGCCCCTCCTCGACAAGGGAGTGTGGGGGCACATGCGCGTTCTCGCGTTGGCATCGCAAAAGGGCGGGTCGGGGAAGACCACGCTGTCCGGGCACCTCGCGGTGCAGGCGCAGATCGCGGGCGCGGGGCCGGTGGTGCTGATCGACATCGACCCGCAAGGCTCGCTGTCCGACTGGTGGAACGAGCGCGAGGCGGAGTTCCCCGCGTTCGCGCAGACCACGGTGGCGCGGCTCGCCGCCGATCTGGAGATGCTGCGCCAGCAAGGCTTCAAGATGGCGGTGATCGATACGCCGCCCGCGATCACCGTCGCGATCCAGAGCGTGATCCAGGTCGCGGAATTGATCGTCGTGCCGACGCGCCCGAGCCCGCACGACCTGCGCGCAGTCGGCGCCACCGTTGACCTGTGCGAGCGCGCGGGCAAGCCGCTGATCTTCGTCGTCAACGCCGCGACGCCCAAGGCGAAGATCACGTCGGAGGCCGCGGTCGCACTGTCGCAGCACGGCACGGTCGCGCCGATCACGCTCCACCAGCGCACCGACTTCGCCGCGTCCATGATCGACGGGCGCACCGTCATGGAGGTCGATCCCAAGGGCAAGTCGGCGGCCGAGGTCGCGGCCTTGTGGGTCTATGTTTCCGACCGGCTGGAGAAGAACTTCCGCCGCACCGTCTTCTCCGCGCCCCAGGCCGGGACCGCGCGCAACGGCGCGGGCGGTTTCGGTCGCCGCGTGGTGGGGTGAGGCGCATGTTCATCGCTCCCAAACCGCTCGCCGCACTTTCCTCCGGCCTGCTCGCGCGCAAGGGCCAGGCGCGCCCGGCGATGCGACCGCAGGGCTATGCGTCGCTCTCGCCCACGACGGCGCTCGAAGACCTTGGCTGGAACGACATGGGGCCGGCGCCCGAGCCCGAGCTGCCGCCGGTGCTGATCGAGCGCGCGGCCCTGAAGGAGGAGGTGGAGCAGGTCGCGGAGATCGCGGTCGCGCCCGACCCGGTCGCTGTCGCTGCCGCGCTGTCCGAGCCGCGCGCGACCGGACGGAGCAAGGCCGCCTTCACGCTGCGCCTCGATGCGCGCCGCCACCTCCGGTTGCGGCTGGCGAGCGCGGTGACGCACCGCTCGTCGCAGGCGCTGCTGATCCAGGCACTCGACACCCTTCTCGACACATTGCCCGAGGTGGAGGCGCTCGCGCGCCAATGCCCCGCGCCCACGGGAGACCCCGCATGACCCGCGCCCTGATGAGCTTCGCCCTGTCTTCACTGGCTGTCGCGGGCGGAGCAGCCGCCGTGCTAGGTGGCGGCATCGCGACCGCCTCCGCGCCGGACGAGGCCGCGCTGAACAAGGCGGCCGCCGCCAAGGCAAAGGAGGCGAACGCCGCGCTCGCCAGGGGTCAGGCGGAGGCGGCGATTGGGCTCGCCGAACAGGCGGTGACGATGCTACCGCGGTTCGCCGAATACCGCGTCCTGTTGGGGCAGGCCTATCTCAAGGCGGGTCGCTTCACCTCGGCCCGCGCGGCGTTCGCCGACGCGCTGGCGCTGGAGCCGGGGGACGGCAAGGCGGCGATCAACCTCGCGCTGGTCGAGACGGGGCTTGGCGACTGGGCGGGCGCGCGCGCGGTGCTGGACGCGCATGGGGCGACGATGCCCGCGGCGGATCGCGGGCTGGCGCTGGCGCTGGCGGGTGACCCGGTCGGCGCGGTGGAGCTGCTGACCGCGGCGG
>CAXTTU010000202.1:0-6331 GCA_964247225.1 uncultured Sphingomonas sp.
AATACGGGTCGCCCGACGCGCGCTTCTGCCCGCCATGCGCCTGCATCGAGAAGACATAGGCGCGGTTGAGCAGCGCCTCGTCCGCGTGCGGGTCGTACTCGAGGACCCGGTCGACCAGTTCATATTGGCGCAGCACGCAGCCTTGATGGGGCCGCGTGCCGCTGCATTGCAACAGGTTTCGAGCGGCTTAGCCCGCGATGCGGCTGGCGGGATGGATCAGGGCGTCGGTCGCGGCGAAGTCGCGGCCGGTGCACAGGATCGGGCGCCCTTCGACCTTTGCGCAGGCGTAAACCATCAGGTCGAGCAGGTTGAGGGTGCCGCGATGGGCTACACCGATCCCATAGTCAGCGTTCGCCGCCACGGCAGTGTCAGCGTGCCCGCGGGTAAATTGCAGGACGCTAAGCTTGCCGTCGAAGAGGTCATGCAGCAATCTCTTTGCCTTGTCCTTCCTAATATCCCGCGATCGGGACACGACGCGTTCGAACTCCACTAATGCTGGCGCCGGAAGTAGCCCTTCCTCGGTGACAAGAGCCGCTACCAGCGCCGCCAGTCCTTGTTCCTCCTTAACGAGGGCGATCAGCGCGGACGTGTCGACGATCAACGCAAATCTCCGAATTGATCATATTCCATCGCATCGAACTCGGCCACGCTCGGTATGTCGATGCCGCTGAGTTCGTCGACGAGCGCCATGATGCGGTCGAACCGCGCTTTCTCCTCCTGGGTCATCGTCAAAGTAACATCGGGCCGAGGCTCAGGCTCCGGCATTCGATCTAAGGCCTGCTCGATCACCTCCGCCTGGCTGCGACCGTCACTAGTAAGCAAGGCCAGCCGACGTGCGGCGCGATCGGAGCGAATGGAGATCGGTTTTTGAGCACGACGGGTTTGCATCTAAACTCGGTAATACATCGCGCATGTACAATCAACCTTGCCGTACTTGCACGCCCTTACACCAGCAGCTTCGCCCCCACTACCGCCAGCGTCGCGGCGAGGATCGGGGCGAGCGCGCGGTCGGGGACGCGGGTGGCGATGAGGCTGCCCATGATGATGCCGGGCACCGACCCGATCAGCAGCGACAGCAGCAGCGCGGCGTCAACCGAGCCGAGCAGCCAATGCCCCGCGCCCGCGATCAGCGTCAGCGGCACCGCGTGCGCGATGTCCGAACCGACCAGCCGCGCGACGGGGAGCTTGGGGTAGAGCACCAGCAGCGCGGTCATCCCCAATGCGCCTGCGCCGACCGAGGTCAGCGTCACCAGCACGCCCAGGATCACGCCGAGCAGAACCGTCAGGCTCGCGATCCGCCGTTCGGACACATTCGAGAGCGTGCCCGACAGCCGTTCGACGATGCGGCCGCGAAAGAAGGTGCCCACGCCCGTCAGCACCAGCGCCGCGCCGAGTACGGCGGTGATCGTGTGGTCGGTATCCTCCGCGCGACGATGCGCGAGGCTGAGCGCGGCGAGCGTCAGGATCGCGGCGGGGACGCTGCCGGTCGCGAGCCGCCGCACCACCCGCCAGTCGACCGTGCCGCGCGAGCCGTGGACACCCGTCCCGGCGACCTTGGTCGCGGACGCGTAAAGCAGGTCGGTCCCGACCGCGGTCGCCGGATGAAACCCGAACACCAGTACGAGCAGCGGCGTCATCAGCGACCCGCCGCCCACCCCCGTCATGCCGACGAGCATTCCGACGAGCACCCCCGCGACGGAATAGAGGGGGTTGATCACCTCAGGTCAGGCGCTGTTGCGCGCGGGCGTGTTCACGCCCATGCTGGCGAGGTAGCGGCGCACGTTCCGCGCCGCCTGGCGCAGCCGTTGTTCGTTCTCGACCATCGCGATGCGCACGAAGCCTTCCCCTAGTTCACCATAGCCCACCCCTGGCGCAACGGCGACCTGAGCGTGAGTGAGCAATTGTTTGGAGAACTCAAGGCTGCCTAAGTGCCGCAGGCTTGGTGGGAGCGGGGCCCAGGCGAACATCGAGGCGGGCGGGGCGGGAATGTCCCACCCGGCGCGCGCGAAACTCTCGACCAGCACGTCGCGGCGCTTGTGATAGAGTTGGCGGTTCTGTTCGACGATGTCCTGCGGGCCGTTGAGCGCGGCGCAGGCGGCGGCCTGGATCGGCGTGAACGCGCCATAGTCGAGGTATGACTTTACCCGCGTCATCGCCGCGATCAGCTTGGCGTTGCCGACCGCGAAACCGATCCGCCACCCGGCCATCGAGAAGGTCTTGCTGAGCGAGGTGAACTCGACCGCGACGTCCTTCGCACCCTTAACCTGCAGCACCGAGACGGTCGGACGCCCGTCGAAATACAGTTCCGAATAGGCGAGGTCGGAGACGATCCACACCTTGTTGGCGCGCGCCCAGTCAACCAGCCGCTCGTAAAAGGCGAGGTCGACCGTCTCGGCGGTGGGGTTCGAGGGATAGTTGACGACCAGCACGCTCGGGCGCGGGACGGTGAACGCCATCGCGCGATCGAGGCTTTCCCAATAATGTTCGTCGGGCGTGGTCGGCACCGCGCGGATCGTCGCGCCCGCGATGATGAAGCCGAAGGTGTGGATGGGGTAGGACGGGTTGGGCGCGAGTACCACGTCGCCCGGCGCGGTGATCGCGGTGGCGAGGCTGGCGAGCCCCTCCTTCGACCCCATCGTCACCACCACCTCGCGCTCCGGATCGAGATCGACGCCGAAGCGCCGCGCGTAATAGTTCGCCTGCGCGCGGCGAAGACCGGGGATGCCTTTGCTCTGCGAATAGCCGTGCGCGTCGGGCTTGCGCGCGACCTCGACCAGCTTGTCGATGACGTGCGGTGGCGGGGGCAGGTCGGGATTGCCCATGCCGAGGTCGATGATGTCCTCGCCCCCGCTCCGCGCCGCCGCGCGCATCGCGTTCACCTCCGCGATGACGTAAGGCGGCAGGCGGCGGATGCGGTAGAACTCGTCGTCGGACATGGGCGAGGGCCTTTCGGGAACACGCTTTACCGTGTTTCGCGTGCCGGGGGGAGGCCCCGTATCGGCCTGTTCTTGCCACGTGACGAACGCGTCCGGAGCCGATAAGCTTGGCGTCAGGAGAGACGCCATGGCCGATACCGACACGCCCGCCCGCCCCGGCGATGCTGGGGACATCCTCGCGCCCTGGGCGGCGATGATGGCGGGGATGCAGGAGTTCGCGGCGACGACCGCGCAGGCGATGGCCGCTGCGCCCGCGAACGGCTGGCCCGCGCTGCCCGGGCTTACCGACCCTGCGACGCTGGCACGCGCGGAGGCGTTCTGGCGCGAGAGCGCTGAGCTGTGGCGGGGGATGCTCGACCCGGCGGCGCGGCCCGACCTGCCCGCGCTCCCCAAGGACAAACGGTTCGCCAGCGAGGCCTGGACGCAGCCGCCGTTCGACATGATCCGCCGCGCCTATGCGATTGTCAGCGAGCACCTCCTCGCCGAAGTCGAGGCGATGGACGTCGACCCGGCCGAGCGCGAGCGGCTCCGCTTCACCGCGCGCGGGCTCGTCGAGGCGATCAGCCCGTCCAACTTCCCGTTCACCAACCCCGACGTGATCGCGCGCACGATCGAGACGCAGGGGCAAAATCTCGTGACGGGCATGCGGAACCTGCTCGCCGACCTCGGCAAGGGGCAGATGACGCATGTCGCGCCCGGCGCGTTCGAGGTCGGGCGCAACCTCGCCACCGCGCCGGGGCAGGTGATCCACCGCACGCCGCTCTACGAACTGATCCAGTACTCCCCGACCACCGAGGAGGTGCTGGCGACGCCGCTGGTGATCTTTCCACCCTGGATCAATCGCTTCTACATCCTCGACCTGACGCCGGAGAAGAGCTTCATCCGCTGGGCGACCGACCAGGGCATCACCGTGTTCATGGTGTCGTGGCGCTCCGCCGACGCGAGCATGGCGGAGGTGGTGTGGGACGATTATGTCCTCGCACAGGTCGACGCGATCGACACGATCCGCGGGCTGCTGGGCGTGCCAGCGGTGCACGCGATCGGCTATTGCGTGGCGGGGACGACGCTCGCGGCGACCTTGGCGCTGCTCGCGGCGCGGGGGGAGGCGGGCAAAATCGCGAGCGCAACCTTCTTCACCGCGCAGGTTGACTTCGGCCAGGCGGGCGAGCTGCTCCATTTCGTCACCGATGATCACCTCGCGACGGTGAAGGCGCTGTCGGCGGACGGGTATCTCGACGGGCGCTATATGGCGCACACGTTCAACCTGCTGCGCGGGCGCGACCTGATCTGGAACTATGCCACCAACCATTATCTGCTCGGCAGGGATTATGCCGAGTTCGATCTGCTCCACTGGAATAGCGACACCACCAACCTGCCCGCGAAGTGGCACGGCAGCTATCTGACCGATCTGTATCGCGACAACCTGCTGGTAAAGCCGGGCGCGCTCAGCGTCGACGGGACGCCGATCGACCTGACCCAAGTAACGACGCCCGCGTACATCCAGGCCGGGCGTGAGGACCATATCGCCCCCGCCGAGAGCGTGTGGGCGATCACCCACCATTTCCGCGGGCCGCTGCGCTTCGTGCTCGCCGGGTCGGGGCATATCGCGGGGGTGGTCAATCCGCCCTCGTCCGGGAAGTACCAATATTGGACCAACGACGCGCCCGCATCCTCGCTCGCCGAGTTCGTGGCGGGCGCGACGGAGACCAGAGGGAGCTGGTGGCCCGACTGGCTCGCCTGGCTGCGCGCGCGGGGCGAGCTGACCGTGCCCGCGACAGGCTCGCGGGTGCCGGGCGAGGGGTCGCTCCCAGCGATCGAGCCCGCGCCGGGGAGCTATGTCCGTGCGCGTTGAACCGATAGCGAGCCGGTTCGTTGTGCAGCGCACAATCGGCTTGTAATTTGCAGCAACTCGGTTATTGTGCGCTGCAGCACGAGCAGGATCACCGGACCATGGACGCCATCGACACGCCGCCGCTCGTTTCCCCCAAGCTGGGCAAGCGCCGCGCCAAGGCAATCGCCGACGACCATGTGCCGGCGGTGCTCGCGGCCTCGGAAGGGGCCGCGACGCCGGTGGCGGTAGTGGCGGCGCTGACCGCCGCGCCCGCGCTGGTCGAGCCGGTGGCGGTTGAGCCGGAACTGGCTGCACCCGCGCCGGTCGAGCCTGCGCTCGTTGCTCCGCCCGTCGCGGCCCCGGCGGATCGCCACGAGGACGCCATGGACACCACCACCATCGAACAGACCGCCAATCCGGCTGCGATGTTCACCGATCTCAACAGCCGCGCGCGCGGCGCGATGGAAAAGGGACAAAAGATGTTCGAAGAGATGAACGCGTTCGGCAAGGGCAACATGGAGGCGATGGTCGAATCGTCGAAGATCGCCGCCAAGGGCCTTGAGACGCTGGGCCAGGACGCCGCCGAGTTCGCGCGCCGTCAGGTCGAGGGCGCGACGCAGGCGATGAAGACGCTGGGCACGACCAAGTCGCCCACCGAGTTCATGAAGCTGCAGAGCGACTTCGCGCGCTCGATGTTCGACACGATGGTCGCCGAAACCTCGCGCTCGACCGAGAAGATGATCAAGCTCGCGAGCGACATCGCGCAGCCGATCTCCAACCGCGTCGCGGTGGCGTCCGATAAAATGAAGCTGGCGGCCTGAGCCGTTCGGCAACGCAGGTTAAAGGGGGCGGCGGTCGTTGGCGACCGTCGCCCCTTTTGCTTTGCCCGCCACGCGCGCGCTCTTGCCCCAAGGGGGCGCGCCGCCATATCTTACACCTGCATGACTCGTGAACCGATCACCCTCGCCGAGCGCCGCGGCGGACGCCCCGATGACGAGGGCGGCACCGGCATCGCCACGCGCACCCGCACGCGCACCAAACAGCCGACGCCGTACCGCGTGCTGATGCTCAACGACGACTACACGCCGATGGAGTTCGTCGTGCTGTGCCTCCAGCGCTTCTTCCGGATGAGCATGGAGGAGGCGACGCGGGTGATGCTCCACGTCCACCAGAAGGGCGTGGGGGTATGCGGCACGTTCACCTATGAGGTCGCGGAGACCAAGGTAACGCAGGTGATGGACTTCGCGCGGCAGAACCAGCACCCGTTGCAGTGTACGCTGGAAAAGGCGTAGCGCGCACAACGCCAGCGATGCTGGCGTCGAGACGCGCAAGCCCGGCCAAGGGGTCCCCACAAAGTATTACTTTGTGGGGTGCCCCCAGCGGGTCGGCATAGCCGAGCCCGTCTGACGACGCGGGCTTTGCCCGCGGCGGGCCTTTGGAACTCACCCTATCTAGCGAAAGCCCGTCACGGGAGTAAATCCCGTGACGTCGGACGGGTTCAGGCTTCGCCCGACCCGCCGGCCGAGCTTGCGCGTCTTGTGCGCAAACGCGTTTGCGCACATGC
>CAXTTU010000203.1:0-6309 GCA_964247225.1 uncultured Sphingomonas sp.
CGCGGGCCCGCCGCCGCCGCGCTCCATTCGGCGTAGAACCGCTCCAGATCGCGGACCAGCGCGCCGAAGTCGTCGCAATGCCCGACATGCCGGTCGCGCCCGAGTCGCCCCGACCCGCCCTGCCCGCGCCAATCAAGCGAGGTCACGCTCCACCCAAGCGCATGCCAATGCGCGAACGCTTCCAGATATTTCTCGAACAGGTCGCCCCGCCCGACCTGAAACAGTATCGACCCCCGCCCCGCACCCGGCCAGTCGAACCGTCGCAACTCCCACCCGTCCGCCGCCCGCCACGTCGCCACCCGCGCCTCGGCGGGCAACGCGCGGCGGTACAAGGCGGGGCTTAGCGTCGTCGGCATCGCGCAGCGTGGTTACGGTTTGGAAAGCCGCGCCGTCTAGATGCGTCGCGATGGGGTGGAATATATCAACCGCATTACCCGCGCTGCTCGCGCTGCTGCTCGTCTCGGCGGGCATAGAAGACGCGCGCACCCGCAACATCGCCAACTGGAAGAACGCCGCCGTCGCGCTGCTCGCCCCCGCCTGGTGGTGGGCGAGCGGCTACGCGCTCTGGCCCGATGTCGGTTTGCAGCTGCTGCTCGCCACGGTCGTGTTCGCGCTGTTCGTCGGCGCATTCGCGATCGGGCAGATGGGCGGGGGCGACGTCAAGCTGATCGGCGCGCTCGCGCTGTGGTTGCCGCTGCACTCGGTCGCAGCTGCGTTTCAGTGGATGGCGCTGCTCGGCGGCGCGCTGACGGCGGTGATGATCGCGGACAAGTGGGTGCGCGACCGCGCCACGCCACCGCGACCATCGCTGGTCGGCGCGGCGCTCGCGCTCGCCTTTGCAACCGGGGCAACCCTGCTGCGCACGCCCCGAAGCGCCGCCTGGTTGGCGGAACAGCCATTCCTGCAGCTCGCGCTGGTGCTGCTGCTGCTCGCCGACGCTGCGCTGCTGCTCACGATGTGCGCTCGCGCAGCGCGCCGGCGGGGGATCACGCCCGAGACTCCCTATGGCGTCGCGATCGCGATCGCCGCGCTCCTCTTCCTGCCCCGAACGATATCTTAACCAAACGACGCGATGGTTAGCGCCGGATCAACCCGGCCATCGCCTCCGCAACAAAGGCTCACCCGTTCGATGGATACTCGCAAGGTCGCATTGCTGGTCGGCGCGCTGATCGTCGCGGCGATCACCGCATTCTTCGCGCGCAGCCTGTTGCAGGGCTCCGCGGTCCCGCGCGCCGGGGCCTCCATCACCGCGCCCGCGCCCATCGATGGGCCGCAGGTGCTGGTCGCGACCCGCGCGCTGCCCGTCGGCACCATCCTGGACGCCACCGCGCTGAAGTTTCAGCCCTGGCCCAAGGAGCTGGTCGACAACGCCTATTATCTCCAGGGCGCGACCGACCTCAAGCAGCTGCAGGGCACGGTGGTCCGCAACCCGATCACCGCGGGCCAGCCGGTCACGCAGGGCGCGCTGGTCAAGCCGGGCGATCGCGGCTTCCTCGCCGCCGCACTGGGGCCGGGGATGCGCGCGGTCACCTTCCCCGTCAGCGCGCAGAGCTCGGTCGCGGGCTTCGTGTTTCCGGGCGACCGGATCGACCTCGTCCTGACGCAGGCGGTGCCGGGCGGCGGCGACGGTCCGCCGCTCAAGGTGTCGGAGACGATCATGCGCAACATCCGCGTGCTCGCCACCGATCAGCGCACCGACAATCTCGTCGGCGAGGACGGCAAGACCAAGGTCAGCACCTTTGGCACCGTCACCGTCGAGGCGACGCCCAAGATCGCCGAGGATCTCGCGGTCGCGCAGACGCTGGGCAGCCTGTCCGTGTCGCTCCGCTCGATTGCGGACAATTCCAACGAGCTCGAACAGGCGATCGCGTCCGGCGCGGTGAAGGTGCCGCAGGGCACCGATCCCAAGGCGGAAAAGGCGATGATGACGCAGCTCGCCGCGCAGCCGCAGACCGGCAACTCGACCTTCTCGACCGGTGCCGACGTGTCGCGTTTCCAGCGCCGCAGCGTGCCCGGCAAGGGTCAGGGCAGCGGCGGCCTGACCGTGGGTGCGCCCGCGCCGAGCGCCGGGCTCGCGCCCGCCGCCACGGGCAGTTTTCCGGGGGATGCCGCGCCGCGCGGGCCCACCGTCCGCATCGCGCGCGGCAATTCAGTGACCGAGATTCCGGTCGGGGGGAAGAACTGACATGCTCGCATCCTATCTCGGCCGCTCGGCGACTTCGGCCATCACCGCCGCCGCGCTGATCGGTGCCACCGCCACGCCGGTGCTCGCCGCACCGGCCCGGCCCCAGCACCCGCGCCCGCACCAGACTGCCGGCGTCGCGCCGCTACCGGCGGGCACGCAGCGCCCGACCCGCGAAGTGCTGCTCTCGGTCGGCGAAGGCCAGCTGGTCACGTTGCCCGTCGCCGCCACCAACGTCTGGGTGTCGAACCCGGAGGTGGCGGACGTGTACGTCAACAACCCGCGCCAGGTGCATCTGTTCGGCAAGGGCTTTGGCGAGGCGACGGTGTTCGCCACCGGTGCGGGCGGCGCGGTGATCTATTCCGCCTCCGTCCGCGTCAGCCAGAACATCACGTCGGTCGACAAGATGCTCCGCGCGGCGATGCCCGATGCGCAGATCCAGGTCGTGACCGCTGGGCAGATCGCGGTGTTGACCGGCACCGTCGCCTCGCCCGAGGATGCGGCGACCGCCAAGCAGCTCGTTGTCGCGTATCTCAACCCCGGCGTCGACGCGACCGCCGCGGGCGCGCTGTTGAAGATCGGCGTCGTCAGCCGGCTCAAGATCGCCACCCCGCTGCAGGTCAACCTTCAGGTCCGCATCGCGGAGGTGAGCCGCTCGTTCAGCAAGAACATCGGCGTCAACCTCCAGACGTTCAGCAACAAGGCCAGCGGCATCCAGTACGGCATCTCGCAAGGTCGCGGGGCCGGCACGCAATTCACGCCGAAAGGCTCGCTCGCCGTTGGCGGCACGTCGGCGGGTGCGGGCATCAGCCTGCTCAACCAGGTGGCGAACGGCTCCACGATCGGCCTCGCCGCGCACGCGCTCGGGCTCGACATCCTCGGCTCGCTCGATCTCGGCGAGACGATCGGCCAGGTGACGACGCTCGCCAACCCCAACCTCACCGCGCTGTCGGGCGAGACCGCGACCTTCCTCGCGGGCGGCGAGATCCCGATCCCGGTCGCGCAAGGCGGCGTCAGCAACGCGATCTCGGTCGAGTTCAAGGAATATGGCGTCAGCCTCGCCTATACCCCGACCGTGCTGTCGGACGGGCGCATCTCGCTGCGCGTCCGGCCGGAAGTGTCCGAGCTGACCGACGCGGGCGCGGTGACGATCAACGGCACCATCATTCCCGCGCTCACCACCCGGCGGACCGAGACCACGGTGGAGCTCGGCTCCGGGCAGAGCCTCGTGATCGGCGGGCTGCTCCAGAACAAGCACAACAACAGCTTCACTAAGACGCCGGGCGTCGGCGACCTGCCGATCCTGGGCGCGCTGTTCCGCTCCAATTCGTTTCAGCGCGGCGAAAGCGAGCTGGTGATCGTGGTGACGCCGTATCTGGTGAAGCCGGTCAATGCCAACGACGTCGCGCTGCCGACCGACGGCTATCTCGCGCCGACGGACGCGGACCGCATCCTCCTCGACCAACTGACCCGGGGCAAGACGGGCGGGCAGCGGCCCAAGCCCAGCCTCGCGCCCGCGCCGAACGGCATCGCGCCGCCCGCGCCCGCGCTCGGCGCGACGGGGACGGTCGTGCCGCTCGCCGATCGCCGTTCCGACCCGAAGGCGGGGGGCGCGGTCGTCGCTCCCGGCTTTTCCAGCAACTGACGCCGGCTTCAAGGGACCAGTCTCGCCATGATCAAGCGCCCGCTCTTCCTCGCCCTCCTGCCCGCGACGACGGTGCTCGCCGGGTGCGGCGGCACGCTCAACCGCGGCCTAGAATCGGTGCATCAGCCGATCGTCAGCCGCTCCGATTTCAGCTTCGACCTCCAGACCGACGGCGCGGGGCTCGCGCCCGGCGAGTCGCAACGGCTGGCGGGCTGGATGACGTCGCTCCATGTCGGCTATGGCGACCAGGTCACGCTCGACGACCCTGCGGATGACCGCGGGGCGCGCGAGGCCGTGGCGGCGCAGGCGGCACGGTTCGGGCTGCTGGTCTCCGAGGACGCGCCCGTCACCGCCGCCCCCGTCCCAGCCGGGACGGTGCGGGTCGTGGTCAGCCGCAGCCGGGCCTATGTGCCCCACTGCCCCGACTATTCGCGCGAGGGCCAGCCCGAGTTTGGCAGCAACACCTCATCCAACTTCGGTTGCGCGAGCAACACCAACCTCGCCGCGATGGTCGCCAACCCGTCGGACCTCGTCCGCGGCGAGGCGGCAACGGGCACCACCGACCCGCAAACCGCGACGCGCGCGATCGACGCGATGCGCAGGGCCGGCGTGTCCGGTGCCGGCGGCACGGTCGTCAAGGCGGAAAGCTCGGCTGGAGGTGGCAAGTAATGAACGCTCCCTGGAAACCCGGCGCGGCGGGCCTCAAAGACCCGTTCGCCGCCTTTGTCTGCGACGACACCACCGTCGAGGCGCTGCGCCCGATCGCGGCCGAGCTCGGCTGGTCGGTCGACAAGGTCAACAAGGGCGGGCTGCGCAACGCGGTGCAGACGCTGTCGGTGTCGGCCAGCCCGCAGGTGCTGTTCGTCGACCTGTCCGAATCGGGCGACCCGCTGGCTGACATCAACGGCCTTGCCGAGGTCTGCGAGCCGGGCACGGTGGTGATCGCGGCGGGGCAGGTCAACGACGTCCGGCTGTACCGTGATCTGGTCGCCTCGGGCATCCAGGATTATCTGCTGAAGCCGCTCAGCCCGGACATGCTGCGCGAAGCGTTCAGCCACGCGCAGGCGATGCTCAACGCGCCCAAGCAGAGCGAGGCGTCGGTCGATCGCCCGCATTGTTCGGCGGCGGTGATCGGCACGCGCGGCGGTGGCGGCGCGTCCACGGTCGCGACCTCGCTCGCCTGGCTCCTGTCCGACCGGGAAAGCCGGTCAACCGCGCTGCTCGACCTCGACGTGCATTTCGGCACGGGCGCGCTGGCGCTCGACCTCGAACCCGGGCGTGGCCTCACCGACGCGATCGAGAACCCCAGCCGCATCGACGGGCTATTTATCGAGCGCGCGATGGTCAAGGCGTCGGAAAAGCTGGCGGTACTGTCCGCGGAGGCGCCGATCGCCTCGCCGGTGATGACCGATGGCGTCGCCTTTTACCAGCTGCAGGAAGAGATGCGCGCCGCGTTTGAATGCACGGTGATGGACCTGCCGCGGCACATGCTGGTCCAGCATCCGGCGCTGATGAACGATGTCGGCATCGCGGTGGTGGTCACCGAACTGACGCTGGCGGCGGCGCGCGACTCGATCCGCCTCCTGTCCTGGCTGAAGTCGAACGCAGCGGGCACGCAGGTATTCGTAGTCGCCAACCGCGTCCACCCCGGCGCGGCGCTGGAGATCACGCGCAAGGACTTCGAGGGCTCGATCGAGCGCAAGATCGACTACCTCCTGCCCTTCGACCAGAAGCTTGCGGCGCAGGCGGCCAAGCTCGGCAAGCCGATGGCGGAGGCGGGCAAGAACAGCAAAACGGTCGCGCCGCTCGTCGACCTAGCGCGCGCGCTGATCACCACCTGCGATGGTGTCGCGGAGGCGGCCGGGGATACCGGCAAGCGCAAGCCGGCAAAGGGCCAGTCGCTGATCGGCAAGTTCGGCGAGCTCAAGGGGCTGATGCCCAAGCGCGCCAAGAAATAGGGGGTGGGCGCGATGCCAATGCTGCCGGTCCTGATGCTGATGATGGGCGCGATGATCGTGCTCGCGCTGATGGTGCTCGCCTTTACGGGGCCGTCGGGCGCGCGCGCGGGCAACCGGCGGCTGACGGCGGTGCGTGAGCGGCACACCGCCTCGCCCAGCGCCGCGGTGGACGCGCAGCTGCGCCGGATCACCGCCAACCGCAGCACGCGGATGGATCGTGCGGCGGGCCGGTTCCTGCCCAATGTGGCGCAGCTGCAAAAGCGGTTGGCGATGACGGGCAAGAGCTGGTCGGTCGGCGGCTATGGCCTCGCCACCGCCGGGCTGATCGTCGGAACCGCTGCGCTGCTGTGGTTGAAGGGCGCGCCGATCTTGCTGGCGCTGCTGTTCGGCCTGTGCGTCGGCGCGGGGTTGCCGCATTTCTTCGTCGGCCAGGTGATCAAGCGCCGGATCAACAAGTTCATCGCCAAGTTCCCCGATGCGATCGAGCTGCTCGTGCGCGGGCTTCGCTCGGGCCTGCCGATCAC
>CAXTTU010000204.1:0-6262 GCA_964247225.1 uncultured Sphingomonas sp.
CGCTTTGAGGAAAAGGCGGGGCAGCTTTATGGCCTCGGGCTGATCGGCGGTTTCTGCCATCTGTATATCGGCCAGGAGGCGGTCGCGGTCGGGCTCCAGTCCGCGCTGAGCGACAAGGACAGCGTCATCACCGGCTATCGCGACCACGGCCACATGCTGCTGTGCGGCATCCCGCCCAAGGACGTCATGGCCGAGCTGACCGGGCGCGCCGCCGGCATCTCCAAGGGCAAGGGCGGCTCGATGCACATGTTCAGCGTCGAGCATAAGTTCTACGGCGGGCACGGCATCGTCGGGGCGCAGGTGTCGCTTGGCTCCGGCCTCGGCTTCGCGCACAAATACCGCGGCGACGGCGGCGTATGCCTAGCCTATTTCGGAGACGGCGCGGCCAATCAGGGGCAGGTGTACGAGAGCTTCAACATGGCCGAGCTGTGGAAACTCCCGGTCGTCTACGTCATCGAGAACAACCAGTACGCGATGGGCACCAGCGTCAACCGCTCCTCGGCGGAGGACCAGCTCTACCGCCGCGGCGAGAGCTTCCGCATCCCCGGTATCCAGGTCGACGGCATGGACGTGCTCGCCTGTCGCGGCGCGGCGGAGACCGCGCTCGAATGGACGCGGAGCGGCAAGGGGCCGGTGATCCTCGAGATGAAAACCTATCGCTATCGCGGCCACTCGATGAGCGACCCCGCCAAGTATCGCAGCCGCGAGGAAGTGCAGGCGGTGCGCGACAAGTCGGACCCGATCGAGCACATCAAGAAGCTGCTGGCGGAGGCGGGCGTCAAGGAGGACGAGCTCAAGACCATCGAGCAGACGATCCGTCGCGAGGTGAACGAGGCCGCCGATTTCGCGGAAAGCACCCCCGAGCCCGACCCTGCCGAACTCTACACCGACGTGCTGGTGGAAAGCTACTGATGCCGATCGAGATCAAGATGCCTGCGCTCTCCCCGACGATGGAGGAGGGCACGCTCGCCAAATGGCTGGTCAAGGAAGGCGACAGCGTCAAGTCGGGCGACATCCTCGCCGAGATCGAGACGGACAAGGCGACCATGGAGTTCGAGGCGGTCGACGAGGGTACGATCGCCTCGATCGCGGTCGCCGAGGGCACCGACAATGTGAAGGTCGGCACCGTCATCGCGCTCATCACCGGCGAAGGCGAGGCGGAGATGGTCGACGCGCGCGGGCCGGAGGCGGCGGCGTCGATCCCGGCGCATGGCGGCTCCAAGCCCGCGACGGGGCAGGGCGGCGTGCAGACCCCCTCCGACCAGGGCACCGAGATCCAGGCCGAGGCCTCGCTGCAGCAGAAGACCGGCACCAAGCAGCTGGTCGAGGCGGTCGAGGCGACCGCGTCCGCCGAGCCCGAGGTTCCCGCCGGGACCGAGACGGTCAAGCTGACCGTTCGCGAGGCGCTGCGCGACGCAATGGCGGAGGAGATGCGCCGCGACGATCGCGTGTTCGTGATCGGCGAGGAGGTCGCGCAATATCAGGGCGCGTACAAGGTGACGCAGGGCCTGCTCGACGAGTTCGGCGACAAGCGGGTGATCGACACGCCGATCACCGAATATGGCTTTGCCGGCGTCGGCACGGGCGCGGCGATGGGTGGCCTGCGCCCCATTGTCGAGTTCATGACCTTCAACTTCGCGATGCAGGCGATCGACCACATCGTGAACTCGGCCGCCAAGACCAACTACATGTCGGGCGGGCAGATGCGTTGCCCGATCGTGTTCCGCGGTCCCAACGGCGCGGCGTCGCGCGTCGGCGCGCAGCATTCGCAGAACTATGCGCCCTGGTATGCGAGCGTCCCCGGGCTGATCGTGATCGCGCCCTATGACGCGGCGGACGCGAAGGGGTTGCTCAAGGCGGCGATCCGCACCGAGGACCCGGTCGTGTTCCTCGAGAACGAGCTGATGTACGGGCGCAGCTTCGAGGTGCCCAAGCTCGACGACCACGTCCTCCCGATCGGCAAGGCGCGGGTCGTGCGCGAGGGCACCCACGTGACGATCGTCAGCTATTCGATCGGCGTCGGCGTGTCGCTCGAAGCCGCGCAGACGCTGGCGGGCGAAGGGATCGAGGCGGAGGTGATCGACCTGCGCACACTGCGCCCGCTCGACAAGCAGGCGGTGCTCCGCAGTCTCGCCAAGACCAACCGGATGGTGGTGGTGGAGGAAGGCTGGCCGGTCTGCTCGATCGCCAGCGAGATCATCGCGATCTGCATGGAGGAAGGGTTTGACGACCTCGACGCCCCCGTCACGCGAGTGACGGACGAGAACGTGCCGTTACCCTACGCCGCGAACCTCGAACAGCTGGCGCTGATCACGCCGGACAAGGTGGTGAGCGCGGTGCGCAAGGTATGCTACCGGAACTGAGCCATCACGCCGAATGCTTGTCGCAGGTTGACGGAACGCTGGTCGGCGAGGGATTGTAGAGCTGCACGAAGCTGCGATTGTCGCGGACCATGAACGACGCAACATAATGGATGATCTGCGGGTTCATGTACAGCGTCCCGAACAGCGGCTTGTACTGGTAGTTGATCTCCACGAACATCAACCCGGTGTCGGCGGGTGCAGTAACGGGCGCGGAGGCGGGGCCGTAATTGGCGATGGTAAGGCCAGCATTGGCCTTTTTATCGTCTAAGCCGGCGGTCGTGCTGACGGTGGGGTAGGTCGAGTCGTAGCCGGTGCCGCTCATCGCGCCGATGCAGCGTTGCCAGTGGAGGCGCTGGACGCGGGCGGGGTCCGACGAGGCGTCCGAAAAGCTGCGCTGGACATTCTCGATGCTGGACAGGGTAATCCGCCCGTTGGTGGTGAGGTTGATCGCCGAGCCTTGCAGCCTGGCACCGTTCAGCACGTCGTTGACGTCGACCTCGCGCATGGTGGTCACGCCGCCGCTCGCGTCCATGCCGACGCGCGAGGCACTGTCGGCGAGGTTGAGCGCATATTGGCTGATGCGCAGATTGGTCAGCGCGAGGCTCGACAGCTCCATGCCCCAGCATCCCACCGCCAGGACGAGCGGCAGCGTGAAAGCGAACTCCAGCATCGCAAGGCCGCCCGTGTCGCGCGCAAGCCGCGTGAGTAGGGCCGTCGCACGGTGGCGAGCGGAGAGCAGAGAGATGGTCATTTCGGGCAAATCTGCTTTGGTGTGTAGGCGTTCTGCGCGCCCCAGGGCTGGTTCTTGAGAATGGTCTTGGCGGAAAGATTACCCGTGGGCGTCATCCCGATCAGCGCCGCGACCGGGAAGAGTCGCTGGTACGAGATCTTGATGGTATAAACGGTGACGTCGTTCGCGCCGCCTTGCCCGTTGGCGCCCGGATCGGCGTCCCAAGTGGAATTGCCGTTCAGGTCCGTGAAGCAATCCTTGGTCGGGTCGAACACGCCGGTGCCCGCGGTGTCGACAAAGGGTTCGGGCGCAACCGCGGCGAAATTGGCGTAGCTCAACCGGGTACTTGTATAGGTTGCGTCCGACGCGACCTGTTTCACCCGCTGCATCACGACCGAGTCGATCTGGCTCGTCTGGATGCCCGCGCCCTGAATGGTAGAATCCCGCGCGGCCTTTTGCACCGCGCCCGTCAGGATCGACTGGACGTACTCCTGATAAGTCAGCTCTCCCAGGCCCATGATCAGCATCAGCATCACGGGCATCGTCATCGCGAACTCGATGATCGTCGCCCCGCGCTGGTCGCGCGCCAGCCGTCTCGAGAGGGAGCGGACGCGCGTCATTGGCTGATCCTCAGCTTGGCGACGCGCTTCGCGATATTGGCAAAAGCGGTGGTGAGCTGATCGGTGCTTGACGCGGTGAAGGCCTGTCCGGGCGATGCGCAATAGGTGAGGTCGTCCGTCAGCCCGGTGCCGAGCGCAACGACATAAATGGTGATGCCGCGTGCCTTGGCCGCATCGCATTCGACGCGGAAACGGGCGGTGTGGTTGGTGTTGTCAACGCCGGTATTGTCGCCCGCGCCCGTCCGCTGATCCCATGTTTCGACCCCATATTGCTCATAGGAGCGCGGTGCCGTCGACATGGTGCCGTCGGTCATGAACACGATCGAGCGCGCGGGCGGGTTGCGACCGGGCCATGCTGCGGTGTCAGAGCCGAACACGCCATTGGGGGACAGCATCCGCGTGCCCCAGATCATCCCCACGTCGTGATAGGTGCCGCCGAACGGCCTGAAATCATTGGCGTAGACATAGTCATGAACGTCTTGCGCACTCATCACCTTGAGGCGCTGCGCCGCCATGCCGCACGCTGCCAGCTTGTCATAATAGCTGCCATATTTGAACGACACGTCGGTGTACGAGTCCGGTGACGCTTCGTTGATGCTCTCGTCCTTGGCGCTTTGCTGGCCGAAGCCGTCGCGCAGCCACACCACGTCGGGCCATAGCGGTCGCCACATATCGGCTGGCGACGAAGGCGTGAAATCCGGGTTGAGATCGTCGGGCAGGCTGCTGGTGCTGAACGAGGACCCGGTGCTCGTGTCGACCTCCTCGATGCAGCCGCGCCACCTCGACGTAGAGCCGTCGAGGCGCGTGGGATCGGGCACGGTGTTCGTGGTGCCCAACGTCGCGACATACTGACCGATGTTGAACGGCCATTGCTGATAGCTCCACATCGCGCGCACGGGCTGCTGCTGGCCCGAGCAGGTGCCGCCGTTCGGCGACGTCCAGCTCAGATTGTAGTAGTTCACCGCCATGTAGAAGCCGGCATTGCCCCAGGTCGGCCCAGTGAGCGAGTAGCCCGATGCGGGGTAGCGCTGTGGTATGCAAAGCGACTGCGGGATATTGGTCAGCGTTACGCTCGATGGGCCGTTGACTTGAGTCCCGTTGGCGAGATTGTAGTTACCGGTGTAATTATAGTCTCCGCTCACCTGCCGGCTCTGGTATTTCCAGGTGCCGGTTTGCAGATATTGGCTGGGGATTACCTTGCCGACATTGACCGCCGAGGTATAAGGTACGAAGCCGTAACGAAAATGCGTGGTCGTGTCCGCATTCCCGCGCATGGTCGTGTCGAACAGCATCACCGCTTGGCGCAGCGACTCGATCTTCGAGTACATGGTGCTGCCGTTGACCTGCGTCGCGGACTTCTCCTGGTCGTAGTAACCGGGCGTGCCGTCAGTCCGAGTGTACTGAGCGATTGGGCCACCGCATTCGCCCGGGTCACTTGGATAGCAGGACATCGATCCCGTCGTGTCGAGCACGAACATGATGTCGTTGTCGGTGACGTCGAACACCGCCTGACAAGCCACCGCCAGATTGACCGACGGCGCTCCGAAATAGCTCATCAGCGTCATTGGCACGGTGACGGTCGCCGTCGCGGTGACCGCATTGGCGACCGCGGACTGGCCCTGCCTTCCCTTCTGCGGCGTGAAGACCGGATTGGCGGCCTGAAACCAGCCGGACTGGAAGTTGTTGCTGAAGAATTGCTGGCCCTGACCGGCTGCGGTCTGGTCCAAGGGGTTTCCCGGATTGGTGTCCGTCATCGCATGGCGCGCGGCGAGCGCGCCCGCGTCGCACGCCTGCTGGAGGCGGACCTTGACGACGTACAGCCGCGCCATGTCGACCGCCGATCCGGTGAATCCGATCAATGGGACCAGCGCGGCGGCCATGATCGCCATCGTGTTGCCCGCCGTGTCGCGGCGCAGGCGCGCGAGAAAGCCACGCTGTCTGCCCCGCACCCGTTCCGCCGCCATCATCCGCGCACCCGCCTAGACCCAAGTGGCAGGGCCATGCGGCGGATGGGACTAATGGGCGTTCAAGCGGCATGGTTAACGACGCGGAAACCGACCCCGAACGCGCGCTGGCGCTGAGCTATGCGCCCGCCGCGGCGCGGGCGGGGCTGGGGGCGTTACTGGCGCTGGATGCCCAGCTCGCGGATGTGGTGCGGACCACGCGCGACCCGATGGTGGGGCAGCTCAGGCTGACCTGGTGGTTCGAGGCGCTCGAGGCACTCGACGCCGGGCCGCCGCCCGCGCAGCCGGTGCTGACGGCGCTGGCCGCTTGGGTCCTCAACGCCGGGGTGACGGGGGCTGCACTCGCACAACAAGTCGAGGGGTGGGAGGCGCTGCTCGACCGCGACCCGCTGACGCCCGAGCGGATCGCTGAGCATGGCGAGCATCGCGGCGCGGGGCTGTTCGCGGCGGCGGCGCGGGTGCTGGGTGCGGGCGAACGCGATCCGGTGACGGCGGCGGGGCGGGGCTGGGCGCTCGCGGACCTGTGGCGGCACCTGTCCGACGCGGGCGAGCGCGAGGCTGTGCGCGCGACCGCACTTCCCGCGC
>CAXTTU010000205.1:0-6251 GCA_964247225.1 uncultured Sphingomonas sp.
GGCTGAAATCGCAGAATGAGTCGGCCGGCGACTTCGTCCGCCAGATGCGCGACGACGACCGCTATTGATGTTCTACTGCGACACGTCAGTCATTATCGCAGCGCTCCTCCCGGAAGTTGAGACGGAGCGGGTAAAGGGATGGCTTCGCGGCCAGCCCGCGGGCGCGTTGGCCATCAGCGATTGGGTGGACACGGAAGTGGCCAGCGCGCTGTCGATCAAGGTTCGCACCGGTGCGGTGTCGCCCGACGAGCGGCTTGAAGCCGATCGAACCTGGGCGTCGATGGCAAAGTCGCTGTTCACGATCCTGCCGGTCGAACGGGCGCACTTTCGGCGCGCCGCGCGGTTCGCGGCTTCTCCGGTACCAGCGTTACGGGGCGGGGACGCGCTGCACCTGGCGATGGCGATCGAGACAGGCGGGATGGCGACGCTGGATCGACGATTGCGAGAGGCTTGCGGGATCTATGCTGTGGCTCTGCCTTTCTGAAGGGCGCAGCGCCGCGGCGAAGCCGCGTCGTCAGACGGCGCTTGAGCGCCGCTGGCCGAGCGCGCCTAGTTCGCTCCAGCGTAGCTCCGCTACGCCGTCGCCGGCGCGCTAATCATCCTCGTCCTCGAACCCTGCCAGGTGCAGCGGTCGCGCGCGCATCTGCCGCCCGGCGCACCAGTGCACCAGCGCCTCCTCGCGCCCGTGCGTCACCCACACCTCGCGCGGGGCAATCTCGGTCAACGTGGCGGTCAGCTCGTCCCAATCGGCATGGTCGGAGAGGATCAGCGGCAGCTCCACATTCTTCTGCCGCGCGCGCTGGCGCACCCGCATCCAGCCCGATGCCATGGCGGTGATCGGGTCGGGCAGGCGGCGCGACCAGCGGTCGTTGAGCGCGGAGGGCGGGCACATCACGACATGGCCCGCGACGTCCTTCTTGGCCGCGCCGGTCGCTGGGATCAGCTCGCCCAGTTCTATGCCAAGCTCGGCGTAGAGGTCACACAGTCGCTGCAACGCGCCGTGGATGTAGATCGGCTGCTCATGCCCCCGCGCGCGCAGTTCGGCGATTACGCGTTGCGCCTTGCCAAGCGCATAGGCCCCGACCAGCACGCAGCGATCCGGGTTGGCGTGGAGCGCGTAGAGCAGCTTGTCGATCTCGTCGCCCGTCTCCGGGTGGCGGAACACGGGCAGCGCGAAGGTCGCCTCCGTCACGAACACGTCGCACGCGACCGGCTGAAAGGGCGCGCAGGTCGGGTCCGCGCGGCGCTTGTAGTCGCCCGACACCACCACCCGCTCATCCCGCCAGTCGAGCACGATCTGCGCGGAGCCGAGCACATGGCCAGCGGGGACGAAGCCCACCTCCACCTCGCCGAGGCGGATCGTCTCGCCATAGGCGACCGGGCGCTCCGCCTGGGGCCCATAGCGCGCGGCCATGATCGCGAGCGTCTCGGGCGTGGCCCATACCGCCTGGTGCCCGCCCCTTGCATGATCGGCATGGCCGTGCGTCACCAGCGCCTGCGCCACCGGCTGTGACGGGTCGATCCAGGCGTCCGCGGGGCGGACATAGATGCCGTGCGGGTGCGGTTCGATCCAGTCGCCGAGCGTCATGGGGTCGCTATGCCCGCCCGCGCCGCGCGGAGCTAGGCAGGATCGAAACGCCCTGCCCCGTCGTTATGCTCTCGAACCGAAACGATGGGCGCGAAGCGATGCAAGGCGGATTCTGGCAAGGCAGCATGTATGGGCTGGTGGTGATCGCCGGTTTTATCATCCTCGGCGCGGCGATCGCCTATGCGATGATCCGCAACCGCCGCACCCCGCGCGAGGAACAGCGCACGGAAGAGGCGACCCGGCGGCTATACGAGGAGGGCACGGTCGGCGAAGGGCAGGGGCGAAAGGAGTAGGGGACTCACGCAAAGGCGCAAAGATGGTGTTCGTGGTCGCGTCAGCGACCTTACATTTTTGATCGGCTTGAACAGTTGGGCGCTGAAGCGCGCCCCCTTTGTGCAATTTGCTGTTCTTATCTTTGCGCCTTCGCGTCTTTGCGTGAGCCCTTATGGCTGGCCTCTCCCCACCAGACCTCCCCGCCCCGCTCGAACGCTGGTTCGCGACGCGCGGCTGGCGACCGCGCCGCCACCAGCTCGAGATGCTGGAGCGCGCTCGCGAGGGTCGCCACGCGCTGCTCGTCGCCGCGACGGGCGCAGGCAAGACGCTGGCGGGGTTTCTCCCTACGCTCGCCGATCTGATCGAGAGTCCGCGCGAGGGGCTCCACACGCTCTATGTCTCGCCGCTGAAAGCGCTGGCGGTTGACGTGCAGCGCAACCTGCTCGCGCCGGTCGAGGAAATGGGGCTGCCGATCAGCGTCGAGACGCGCAGCGGCGACACGCCCTCCGACCGCAAGGCGCGCCAGCGCGCACGCCCGCCGCAGATCCTGCTGACCACCCCTGAGTCACTGTCGCTGCTGCTGTCCTACCCCGACAGCTTCATCATGTTCGCGGGCCTCCAGACGATCATCGTCGACGAGGTCCACGCCTTTGCGACCGGCAAGCGCGGGGACCTGCTTTCGCTGTGCATGGCGCGGCTGCAGCGGATCGCCCCCGCGCTGCGCCGCGTCGCGCTGTCGGCGACGGTGGCGGACCCGGACGGCTATCGTGCCTGGCTCGCGCCCGACGGCGACATCGACGCGGTCGCGATGGTGCAAGGCGAGCCCGGCGCGGACCCGAACATCGCCATCCTGCTGCCCGAAGGTCGCGTCCCCTGGTCCGGCCATTCGGGCCGCTACGCCGCCGAGCAGGTGATGGCGGAGATCGAGACGCACCGCACCTCCATTGTTTTCTGCAACACGCGCAGCCTCGCCGAGCTCATCTTTCAGGACCTGTGGAAGGTGAACGGACAAGGGCTCCCGATCGGCGTCCACCACGGGTCGCTCGCGCGCGAGGCCCGGCGCAAAGTCGAGGGCGCGATGGCCGACGGGAAGCTCCGCGCGCTGGTCGCCACCGCCTCGCTCGACCTCGGCGTAGATTGGGGCGACGTCGATTGCGTGATCCAGATGGGCGCGCCCAAGGGATCGTCGCGCCTCCTCCAGCGGATCGGCCGCGCCAACCACCGGTTGGACGAGGCGAGCGAAGCGATCCTCGTCCCCGGCAACCGCTTCGAATATCTCGAAGCGCGCGCCGCGCTCGACGCGGTGGAGGCGGGCGAGCTCGACCCCGACATCTTCCGCCCCGGCGCGCTCGACGTGCTCGCCCAGCATGTGATGGCGCTCGCCTGCGCCGCGCCGTTCCATGCTGCAGATTTGCTGCAGGAAATCCGTGCAGCATTGCCCTATTCCGCGCTGACCGACGAGGTGTTCGAGCGCGTGCTCGGCTTCATCCGCGACGGCGGTTACAGCCTGAAAGCCTATGACCGATTCAAGCGGCTGACGCAGGACGCGGACGGGACGTGGCGCATCAGCCATCCGCGCTTTGCGCTCCAGCACCGGCTCAACGCTGGCATTATCGTCGAGGCGACGATGCTGACCGTCCGCTTCCGTAACGGGCGCAACCTCGGCAAGGTCGAGGAGGGGTTCGCCGCGACGCTCAGCCCCGGCGACACCTTCTTTTTCGCCGGGCTCAGCCTGGAGGTCGAAAAGATGGACACGGAAGACCTCGTCGTCCGCGCGACGAGCAAGCCCGCGCGCATCCCCACCTATGGCGGCGCGCGTATGCCGCTGTCGACCAATCTCGCCGACCGCGTGCGCGCGTTCCTCGCCGAGCCTGCCGAATGGCCGCGCTTCCCCGACGACGTGCGCGAATGGCTGGAGATGCAGGCGCGCCGCTCCGTCCTCCCCCGCCCCGGCCAGCTGCTGGTTGAGACCTTCCCGCGCGAAGGACGGCACTACATGGTCGCGTACAGCTTCGAGGGCTGGAACGCGCACCAGTCGCTCGGGATGCTGATCACCCGGAGAATGGAGACGCAGGGGCTGAAACCCGTCGGCTTCGTGTCGAACGACTACGCGCTCGCGACCTTCGGGCTGGAGCCGATCCGCGACCCCGCCGCCCTGTTCTCCGCCGACATATTGGAGGACGAGTTCGTCGACTGGGTGCAGGGCTCCGCGCTGCTCAAGCGCGCGTTCCGCGAGGTGGCGGTGATCGGCGGGCTGGTCGAGCGCCAGCACCCCGGCAAGCGCAAGACCGGGAGGCAGGTCAGCTTCTCCACCGACCTGATCTATGACGTGCTGCGGAAGTACGAGCCCACGCACCTGCTGCTCGAGGCCGCATGGGCAGACGCGCGCGCGCGGATGACCGATGTCGGGCGGTTGGCGCACCTACTCGACCGGGCGGCGGAAACGATGCTCCACGTCGACCTCCCCCGCGTGTCGCCGCTCGCCGTGCCCGTGCTGACGCTGATCGGGCGCGAGCGGGTCGCGACGGGGCTGGCCGACGACGCGCTGCTGATCGAGGCGGAAGCGCTCGCGGCGGAGGCGATGCGCGAGGACTAGGGTGTGTACTCACCTCCCGCATGGGTCATGACGGAGCGTATTTTGGCGTGAGGCTAGGAGCGAGGAGGGGCAGGTAGCAGCGCTACCTGCCCGACGAGCGACGACGCATTCGCGCCAAAATACGCCCGCCGCGAAGCGGTCGCCCGGAGAGGGCCGCTGGCTACGTCGCTTGCTTGCGCGTAGCGAGTGCTACGCGACTGCACCGCGCTCCTTGCCAGCGGCCCTCTCCGGGCGATCCTGACCCATGCGGGAGGTGAGTACACACCCTGGCGGCCATTGCCACCGCCCCGAACCGGGCGTAGCTTCCCTTCATCATGCGCGCGTTGCTCTCGCCGCTGCTGCTTCTAGCCGCCCCCGTCGTCGCGCAGACCCTGCCTGCGCCGGTTGCGGAGCCGAGTGCGCTGCCCACCGCGCCCGATCTGCTCGCCTTTACCGACGCCGACACGCGGATGACCGTGCCCGTGCGGATCGCGGACAACGGCCCGTACCGCTTCGTGATCGATACGGGCGCACAGCGCACGGTGATCAGCCGTGAGCTGGCGAGCGCGCTCGCGCTCGCCAAGGGCCCCAGCGTCCGGCTGACCGCCATGTCGGGCACCTCGACCGAGGCGACGGTGGTGATCCCCTCGCTCAGCGTCAGTTCGGTCGCGGGAACCCGCATCGAGGCGCCCGCGCTGTCGGGCGCAAACCTCGGCGCGGCGGGGCTGCTCGGGATCGACACGTTGCAGGGCCATGCGGTGTCGATCGACTTCGACCGCAAGCTGATGAGCGTGGTGCCCTCCGCCAAGCACCATGCGCGCGACGACGCGATGCCGGGCGAGATCGTGGTGCGCGCGCGCAGCCTGTTCGGGCAGCTGGTCGTGACCGATGCGTATTGCGCGGGCCAGCGCGTGCGGGTGGTGCTCGACACCGGCTCGCCCGTGAGCATGGGCAATCTCGCGCTGCAACGCCGCTTTGCGCGCCGGGGCCGCGCGCCCGTGCCGATCGAGCTCACCTCGGTGACGGGCGGCAAGGTCGCGGCGGCCTATACGCAGCTGCCCGCGGTGACGATGGGCGCGCTGACGATCGACGCGCTGCCCGTCGCGTTTTCCGACGCGGCGCCGTTTCGCCAGTTCGGGCTGGCGGATAAGCCCGCGATCCTGCTCGGCATGGATGCGCTGCAGCTGTTCCGCCGCGTGGAGATCGACTTCGCCAACCGCGAGCTGCGCCTCGCGCTGCCCCGCAACGCGCGAACCGCCCCGCCCTCGCTCGCCTCGCGCTAGAAACACCGCCCAACTCCGTTCGTGCTGAGCCTGTCGAAGCACGGGCAAAACGCGCTCCGGTTGCCAATCCTTCGACAAGCTCAGGATGAACGGGAGTTGGACGTGGCGCTCGCCACGCGCTGAACGGGCTTGCGCTGCCCCGCCTCCGTCCGCTCTACACGGGTCGGGAACGAAGGAGTCCAGTGATGCGCAAGGCGATCGGTTGGCTGGCGATGCTGGCGGCGGGGCTGTCTGCCCCCGCGACCGCGCAGACGCGCGCCGACCAGCGGCAGTTCTTTTCGCTCTACAAGGAGCTGGTCGAGACCAACACGTCGTTGTCGGTCGGCAGCTGCACGGAGGCGGCGGCGCAGATCGCCGGGCGGCTCAAGGCGGCGGGGTTCGCCGATGCGGACCTTCACCCCTTCTCCGTCCCCGATCACCCCAAGGAGGGCGGGCTCGTCGCGGTCCTCCCCGGCAGCGACTCCGCCGCGCGCCCGATGCTGCTGCTCGCGCATCTCGACGTGGTCGAGGCGAAGCGCGAGGACTGGCAACG
>CAXTTU010000206.1:0-6239 GCA_964247225.1 uncultured Sphingomonas sp.
GAGGGGTTGATGTACCAGTCGGTGACGATCACGCCGCCGTTGGAGTCGGTCTGCACCAGCGGCATGAAGCTCAGCGTTTCGAGCGTCGCGCGCCACAGATACGCGTTGACGCCGATCGCGGTCACCTTGGACGGTGCCATCTGCGCGGTCTTGGGGTGGTGACCACCGCCACCATGGGCGCAGGCGGCGAGGGCGGTCGCTGCCGCAATGGCGGAAAGGGCGCGCTGGCGGCGGATCATCGGCGGGTGCTGCTTTCTGGGCGGAACGGAAGCGCCTCATGTACCGGGCGGGCGGGCGCGCGGCAAGGCGGGCGCGAATTGTGTGCGTATTGCAACACTTGCGCCAAAAAGCGGCGGTGGATGCGTGAGCGCGGCGTGACGGGGGAGCGAAACCTGTTAGGCGCGGTTGCAGAGGGGATCGAAAGGGGCTTGGCGTAGAGTCGTGTTGGGCAAGCGTGTCATCGTCGGGAGCATCGCCGGGGCGCTCGCCCTGGGGGCGATCGTCGCGCCCGCGTTCGGCGCGCCGGAAGCGCCCGCGCGCGTCGCGCGTCGTGCGTCCGCGATGCCTGCCGCGAGCTTCGGCACCTTCACCCCCGCCGCCGCCGACCCGCGGCTGGCGGCGATGATCGCGCGCAGCGGCCTGGATGGCGACGCGTTCCGCTTCACCCCCGCCGAGACGCGCCGCGCCAACCGCGCGGTGACGGTGGCGGTCCGCTCGCGCACGCTGCGCTCGACGCCCGCCGCCGAGCGGGTCGAGACCGCGCAGACGGGGACGGTGGGCCTCGCGCCGATCGCGTACAGCCTGGGGGCGGCGGTCGGCTGGAAGCGGTTCGCGATCGCGGGCGACCTCGCGCATGTCGACCTCGCGGGTCAGCCGGAAAGCCGCGAGTCGGCGGACGTCGGCATGACTTATACGCTGCACCGCTTCACCGGGCGGGTGAAGGGCAACGTCAATCGCCCGCTCGCCGACGCCCCCGCGCTGGTCGCGCCCGCTCCAAGCTATTCGGTGGACGTGGGCGGGGCCTACTCGCTGACGCACAATGTCGATGTCACGGCGGGGGTGCGGTACCGGGTGGATCGCGACCGGCTGGAGCGGCTGGACCAGGATCCGCGGCGGGATAGCCAAGCCGTCTACGTAGGAACGGCTTTCCGGTTCTAAATAGCACGGCATGGCCGTGCTATTTAGAACAATGATCGGAAAGCCCGGCCGGCGTCGCGCAGCGACGGTCGACGACGCGGGATTTACTCCCGCGTCGGGCTAGGTGACTTGAGCGGGCTTGTAGAAGGCTGGGCCCCGGCCTTCGCCGGGGAAGGTCAAATGGGAGCTTCGACCCATGCCCATCCTCGGCATCGGCGGCCTGTTCTTCCGCGTCCACGACTCCGACGCGCCGGTGGTTTGGTAAGCCAGATACCTCGGCACCCGCGCGGGACAAGCGGTGGAGGGAGCGGGCGAACCCTCAGCCGCGTGACGGCGTAAGCGCGTCGATCGCCGCCCATCCCGCGAAGCCCAGCCCGCGCGCCTGCTGCCACCGCCGCGCGTTCATCCCGCCGAGCGCGATCACGGTCACCGGCAGCCCCCTCGCCACTGCCGCCGCGCGCAGCGGCCCCAGCGCCCGCGCGCCCGGATGCGAGCGGGTGGGGAACACCGGCGAGACGAACACCAGCCGCGCCCCCGCGCGCACCGCCGCGACCGCCTGTCGCCGATCATGCGCGGGCCAGGTCAGCGCGCCCCGGCCGCCATGCGTCGGCTCCGGCCCGCGCCCCAGACGGTCGGCTCCGGCGCGCACCAGCACCAGCCCGCGCGACCGACATACAAGCGCCACTTTCGCCCACAGCCGCCGCCGCTCGGCGAGCGGGGTCGCATAGTGTCGAAACACCACCCCCGACCCACGGGGGAGCGCGTCGAGCGCCGCCCATAGCGCCTCGCCCATACGCTCGTCGGTCATCAGCCATAGCGAGGGTTGGCGCGCGCGCATCGCCGCTCCTATAGCCCGCCCGCATGACGCCCCGCGAGAGCCTCGCCGCCGTGCACGACCGGATCGCCAAAGCGGCGCGCCTCGCCAGGCGCGACCCGGCGGACGTGACGCTGGTCGCGGTGTCAAAGACGCATCCCGCCGAGGCGATCCGCCCACTGCTCGACGCCGGGCAGCGCGTGTTCGGCGAGAACCGGGTGGCGGAAGCGGAAGCGAAATGGCCCGCGCTGCGCGAGGCGTATGCGGGCCTCGAACTGCACCTTGTCGGGCAGCTCCAGTCGAACAAGGCGGATGCGGCGGTGGCGTTGTTCGATTGCATCCACTCGCTCGACCGCCCTTCGCTCGTCGCCGCGCTCGCCCGGGCAAGCGAACGGACCGGACGACGGCCGCGCTGCTTCGTGCAGGTGAACATCGGTGACGAGCCGCAGAAGGGCGGGTGCGCGATTGGCGACCTGCCCGTGCTGCTGAGCGAGGCACGGCGGGCGGCGCTGCCGATCGCGGGGCTGATGGCGGTGCCGCCCGCCGGGGTGGAGGCCGCGCCTTACTTCGCGCTGCTCGCCAAGCTGGCGCGCGACAACGGAGTGGCGGGGCTGAGCATGGGAATGAGCGACGATCTGGAGGCGGCGGTGATGCTGGGCGCGACCTATGTCCGGGTCGGCTCCGCGCTGTTCGAGGCACGCGGGTGACTGGCGCGCCGACCCGCTCCGCGGAAGCGCCGCGAAGCAATCAGTCCCCCGGACTGATTGCCTGCAAGTTCGCGGCGCTTCTCTTCGATTTCGACGGCGTGCTGATCGAGAGCGAATATGCCGGCAACCGCCAGATCGCTGACTGGCTCTCCGCAAACGGCTGGCCGACGACGCCCGAGCAGTCGATGGCGAACTTCATGGGGCTGGCCGGGCCCGACTTCCACGCCGCGCTCGAACGCTGGATCGGCGGCCCGCTCCCGCCCGCTTTCCACGACGCGCGGCGGGTGGAGGACGAGCGGGTGATGCGCGAGGGCGTCGACGCGGTCGCGGGCGCGGTGGCGTTCGTCCGCGCGCTTCCGCCCGAGCTGCCCCGCGCGGTGGTATCGTCGAGTTCGACCGCGTGGATCAGGCGGCATCTCGACCATATCGGGCTGGCAGGCGCGTTCGGCGAGCACATCTATTCCGGCCGCGAGCATGTCGCGCGCGGCAAGCCCGCCCCCGACCTGTACCTGCTCGCGGCGGAGCGGCTCGGCGTTCCGATCGAGCGGTGCGCAATCATCGAGGACTCGCCCGTCGGCGCGCGCGGGGCGGTGGCGTCGGGCGGCTATGTGATCGGGCTGGTCGCGGGCTCGCATTGCGGCGCGGAGCATGGCGATACGCTGCGCGCGTTGGGGGTGAACGCAGTGGCGGCGACGTTCGAGGAGGCGGCCGAGCTTTTGTACGATTGAGGCCTTCACCATTCACCGTTCGTGCTGAGCTTGTCGAAGCACGGGCAACTGTGGTGCGCTCGGCCTGTGCTTCGACAAGCTCAGCACGAACGGGTCTGGGGCGGTGCGCTCATCGGTCTCGCGTGAACAGCATCGCGACAAAGTCGTAGGGGATTGCCGCCGCTTCGCGGAAGTGGTTCCAGCGGCGCTGCTCGCGCGGTACATCCTCGCGCTCGGGCGGGGTGGGGACGGCGCGGGTCGGCACCCCCGCGAGCCGGAACAGCATCCGGCAGCGCGGGATGTGATAGCGGTCGGTGCAGACGTACACGGTCCCGAGTCCCTCCTTGCGCCACAACCGTGTCGCCCTGAGCACGGTCTGGAGCGTGTCGCGGCTTGCTTCGTCGAGGATCAGCCGCGCGGGGTCGATGTCGGCGGACAGCTCGCGCTTGATGACGAACGCTTCGGACAGGCCGGTCGACTCCGGCGTCCGCCCCGAACAGAACACCAGCGCTTCCGGCATCGCCTGCGCCGCCGTTCGCGCATAGCCGATGCGACGCGCGAGCGTCGGCGTGGGCTCGCCGCCTTGCATCACCGCCGCGCCGAACACGACAATCAGAGGGCGCGGGTCAGAGCTGATGACCGGTCCGGTCGCGTTTGGTGAGGAGATACGCTGCATTGTGCGGGTTGGCGGGGAGCGCGTGTGGAACGCGCTCGACGACGCTGACCCCTGCCGCCTCCAACTGTGCGACCTTGGCGGGGTTGTTGGTGAGCAGGCGGATGCGGTCTTGCCCGAGCAGCTCCAGCATCCGCGCCGCTACCCGGTAATCGCGCGCATCGACCGCGAAGCCGAGCCGGGTATTCGCGTCGACGGTGTCGAACCCCTGATCCTGCAGCGCATAGGCGCGCAGCTTGTTGACCAGCCCGATCCCGCGGCCTTCCTGGCGCAGGTAGAGGAGGATGCCCCAGCCGTCCGCCGCCATCGCGTCGATCGCGGCGTGAAGCTGCGGCCCGCAATCGCATTTGAGGCTGCCGAGCATGTCGCCCGTCAGGCATTCGCTATGCAGGCGGACGAGCGGCGGGCGGCCGGTCGGCTGGCCGATGAGCAGCGCGATGTGCTCCCCGGGCTGTTCGGGGGTGCGGAAGGCGACGATCTCGGCCCGCTCCGCGCCCGCGACGGGGAGGCGCGCCCGGACCGCGATCGTCAGCCGCGCCGCATCCTCATGCGCGTCGATCGCCGCCGGCGTGATGCTCACCTCCGCTTGTCCCTCGCGCACGAAGAAAGCGGGGAGCACGCCCGCGATGCGCGCGAGGCGGAGCGCCGCGGCGCTCGCCTCCAAGTGCGCGATCGGGATTGCGCGGAACGGGCCTTTAAGCGGCGTCGCGAGGTCGAGCCGGGGGTCAGCTAGCGCGGTCGCGGCGGCGAAATCGAGCCACGGCGCGCGCTCGACCAGCACCGGCGCGGTCGGGTCCGCTGCCTGCAGCTGGTTGGCGAGCTTGAGCGTCACCGCGCGCCCGGCGGACAGCAGCACGGGCGCGGTCTCGTCGGGGTCGAACGCGGCGAGGCGGACCGGGTCGGCGGTTTCGACCGCGAGCAGCGCCACGCCGTCGATCGCCACCGGCCAGCCGCGCCGGAGCGCGTCAATGGCGTTGGCCACCGCACGGGCCGGGTCGTTCACCAGTCGAACTCGGTCATGATCGGGACATGGTCGCTTGGTTTCAGCCAATCGCGCGCTTCCTCGAACACACGATGCGAGACGGCGTTCGCCGCCACGTCGGCGGTTGCCCATTGATGGTCGAGCCGTCGCCCGCGGTCCGATGCCGCCCAGTCCTTCGCGCGATAGCTCCACCAGGTGTGCAGCCGCGCGGGCGGCGGGTAGAAATGGCGGCCGAGGTCGACCCAGCTGTTCGACGCCTGCAAGCGGCCCAGCGCCTCGACCTCGATCGGCGTGTGGCTGACGACGCCGATCAGCTGCTTGTGGCTCCACACGTCCGACGGGTGCGGGGCGATGTTGAAATCGCCGACCAGCAGCGTCGGGCAGGCAAGCTGCTCGGACCAGCGGGTCATGCGTTCGACGAAGTCGAGCTTCTGCCCGAACTTGGGGTTCACGTCGCGATCAGGCACATCGCCGCCGGCGGGGACGTAGACATTCTCCAACCTTATTCCATTCGCGAGCCGGACGCCGACATGCCGCGCCTCGCGGTTTGCCTGCCAGTCGAGCCGGTCATCCTCGCTGAACGGCACACGGCTGATGACCGCGACGCCGTGGTGCATCCGCTGGCCGTGGACGGTGAGGTGCGGATAGCCAGCTGCGCGGAACGCGGCGGCGGGGAAGTCCGCGTCGATCACCTTGGTTTCCTGGAGGCATAGGATGTCGGGCTCGGCCTCGCGGAGGAACCGCTCGACGATGTCGATGCGGAAGCGGACCGAATTGATGTTCCAGGAGGCGATCTTCACGGGGTGAGGATGTAGGGGGGCGAGGCGCACGCGTCACCTGCTCACGATGTGGTTGTGGGGCCGTTCACAACCGGCAGGCGCTTATGTCCCCGTTCGTGCTGAGCTTGTCGAAGCACAGGAGCCAAGGAGGTGGTTGGGACTGTGGCCGCGTCGCGGCAAAGCCGCGCCGTCAGACGGGTTCGCTGGCGCGACCCGCTGGCCGCGCGATTTGCGAGTCAGGTCGCGGCACGCGACCTGCCGCAAAACGCGAAAGACCCCCGCTCCGGGGGCATGGAGCGGGGGCCAACTCAGCGTTCGTCACGCAGGCGGCCACGAGGTACAACCAGGCAACAGGGGGAAATCCCGACAGCGCCCCGCGTCCGCAAAACCGCCTCTAGCCGCCCGAACCTGTCGCGGAGGTGAACCGATCAGCGCCCATG
>CAXTTU010000207.1:0-6195 GCA_964247225.1 uncultured Sphingomonas sp.
TCCGCGGCCAGCCGCCGCACGAGCGAGAAGCCGTTGGAATGCACCCCCGACGACGCCAGCCCCAGAAGTACATCGCCCGGAGCAATTCGCTCGCCCGTCAGCAGCCGGTCGCGCTCAACTGCGCCGACGCAGAAGCCCGCGAGGTCGTAATCGCCCTCGGCATACATGCCCGGCATCTCCGCCGTCTCGCCGCCTATCAGCGCGCATCCCGCCTGCCGGCAACCCTCGGCGATGCTGGCCACCACTCGCTCAGCGACGGCGGCGTCGAGCCGCCCGCTGGCGTAGTAGTCGAGAAAGAATAGCGGCTCCGCGCCCTGCACGAGGAGGTCGTTGGCACACATCGCGACCAGGTCGATGCCGACGCCCTCATGCCGGTTCCACTCGATTGCGAGCTTGAGCTTGGTGCCAACGCCGTCATTAGCCGCGACCAGCAGCGGGTCGATGAACCCCGCCGCACGGAGATCGAACACCCCGCCGAATCCGCCCAGCTTCGCGTCCGCCCCCGGTCGCCGCGTGGCGCGCGCAAGCGGCGCGATAGCGCGGACCAGCGCGTTCCCCGCGGCGATCGACACGCCCGCATCGGCATAGGTGTACCCGGCTTGCTTGGTCATCTTGTGGACGCGTAACCACATCGCGCTTGGATTTCCACCGCCGGAGCGCCAAAAGGCCCCGCCTATGGCGTACCCCTTCTCCCGTCGGCTGCTGGCCGCGTCGGCTGCAGCCGCCCTGGCCGCGGGCGCGGTGTGGGCGCAGATCGAGGGCGGCGGCCGCGGCGTCGCGCCGGTCGATAGCGCGGGCAGCTATGAGGTGAGCGGCGTCGGCGTCGACGTTGCCGCCAAAACCGCCGATGCTGCGCGCTATGCGGGCTGGCGGCTCGCGCAGCGCAGGGCGTGGGTGCAGCTGTCGCAGCGGTTGGGCGGCGGCGGCGCGCTCGTCTCCGACGGCACGCTCGATTCGATCGTCTCGGGCATCGTCGTCGAGAACGAGCAGATCGGCCCGACGCGTTACATTGCCAAGCTCGGCGTGTTGTTCGACCGCGCGCGCGCGGGCTCGATCCTGGGCATCTCCACCTATGCCGAGCGTTCGCCGCCGATGCTCGTCATCCCGGTGCTGTGGTCGGGCGGGGTGGGGCAGGTATTCGAGCAGCGCACGCCTTGGCAGGAAGCATGGGCGCGCTATCGCACCGGTAACAGCGCCATCGACTATATCCGCCCCTCCGGGACCGGGCCCGATTCGCTGATCCTCAACGTCGGCCAGACCGAGCGGCGTCCGCGCGCATGGTGGCGCGCGGTGATCAACGAATATGGCGCGCGCGACATCCTGGTCCCGACGGTCCACCTCTACCGGCAATGGCCGGGCGGGCCGGTGATCGGCATGTTCGAGGCGCGGCATGGGCCCGACAACGACCTGCTGCAACGTTTCGCGCTTCGCGTCGGGAGCGCAGACGGGCTACCGCGGCTGCTCGACGCGGGCGTAAAGCGGATGGACGATCTGTATCAGGAGGCGCTGCGCAGCGGCGCGCTCCGGCCGGACAAGGCGCTGTCGCCGCCGCCCACCCCCGCAACCGCTGCGACTGAAGCGACCGACGACACCGTCGACGACGCGACCGATCAGACGGTCGAGACGGGCGCGGTCACGACCGTCAACATCCAGTATGAGAGCGCCAACGCGGGCGCGGTGTCCGCGACCGAGGCGTTGGTGCGTGGCATCCCGGGCGTGCGCTCGGCGGTCACGGACAGCCTCGCGCTCGGCGGCACCTCCGTGATGCGCGTCAGCTATGCGGGGGACGCCGACCAGCTCAAGGCGCAGTTGCAGGCGCGCGGGCTGCAGGTGTTCGGCTCGGGCGCGCTGCTCCGTATCCGCCGCGCGCCGCAGTTGCTGCCGCCCGACCTCGCGCCCGACAACGCCATCGCGGGATGAACGACTTAGCCTTGCGCCAGGGCAGCCTGTTCGAGCTAGGGCTGGCGGGTGTGCCCACGCCGCCGCCCGCGCCGGTCCCCGCGACGCCGGTGCAGATCGCCCTCCCGCTTGCCTGGCCCGCCGCGCCGCGCGACGACGAGTTCCTGGTGACGCCGTCGAACGAGGCGGCGGTGACCCTGCTCGACCGCTGGCGCAACTGGCCGGTCCGCGCCGCTCTGCTGACCGGCCCGCGCAAGTCGGGCCGAAGCCTGCTCGCGCGCATTTGGGCGGCGAAGAGCGGTGGCGCATTGATCGACGGGGCGGAAGCGATGCCTGAAGGGGAGCTGTTCCACGCCTGGAACCGCGCGCAGGCGGACACGCGCCCGCTGCTAGTGATTGCCGACGCCGCGCCGCCAGTCTGGACGATCAAGCTGCCGGACCTGCGCTCGCGGCTCGCGGCCAGCCCGGTCGCGACGATCGGCCCGCCCGACGACCCGCTGATGCGCGCGCTGTTCGAGCGGCAATTCCTGCGCCGGGGCGTCGACGCGCGCGCGGACCTTATCGACTGGCTTGTCGCCCGGGTCGAGCGGAGCCACCTCGCCTTGCTGCGCGCGGTGGACGCGCTCGACGAAGCAGCGTTGCAGGCGCACAAGCGGCTGTCGATCCCGCTCGCGCGCAACGCCTTGCAAGCCGCGGCGTTGATCCTGGAGGACCGATGACCCGACCCGCGCACCTCGCCCGCCTCGACGCGGATGACGATCCGTTCGCGGGCGAGGGCGGCGAGGACCGCTATTTCAACCGCGAGCTGTCGTGGCTCGCCTTCAACCGCCGCGTGCTGGAGGAGGCGTGCAACCCCGCGCATCCGCTGCTCGAGCGCGTGCGCTTCCTGTCGATCTCCGGCTCGAACCTCGACGAGTTCTTCATGGTTCGCGTTGCCGGGCTGAAGGGGCAGCAGTCGCAGGATGTCGAGCGCCGCTCCGCCGACGGGCTGACGCCGGGGCAGCAGCTGTCCGCGATTACGGCCGAGACTCATGCGGTGATGGCGAGCCAGGAAAAGGTCTGGCGCGGGCTCGCGACCGATCTCGCCGCCGCCGGGGTGGAGGTGCTTGACGCCGACACGCTAGCCAATGATCCGTGGCTGGAGACGCATTTCCGCGAGCAGATTTTTCCCATCCTGACCCCGCAGGCGCTCGACCCCGCGCACCCGTTTCCGTTCATCCCGAATGCGGGATCGGCGGTGCTGTTCGACCTCGTCCGCCTGTCCGACAGCGAGCCTGTGCGCGAGTTGGTGGTGCTTCCGCCGACGATCCGCCGCTTCGTGCGGCTACCGGGCGAGCCCGCGCGTTATGTCGCGCTCGACACGGTGCTCAAGCGGTTCGCGCCGGTGCTGTTCCCCGGCTACACCGTGCGCGGCAGCGCGATGTTTCGCGTGCTGCGCGACAGCGACATCGAGATCGAGGAAGAGGCGGAGGACCTGGTCCGCTATTTTGCCAACGCGATTAAGCGCCGCCGTCGTGGTCGTGTGATCCGGCTGGAGCTGGAGACGGGTGCGACCGACACGCTCGCCGCGACGCTCCGCACTGACCTCGGCGCGCCCGAGACGCTGGTGACCGAGTCGGCGGGGTTCCTCGGCATCTCGGACTTGGCGCAGCTGGTCGAGGAGGACCGGCCCGACCTCAAGTTCACGCCCTTCAGCCCACGTTTTCCCGAGCGCATCCGCGAGTTCGGCGGTGATTGCTTCGCCGCGATCCGCGCCAAGGACATCGTCGTCCAGCACCCCTACGAGACGTTCGACGTCGTGCTCGCCTTCCTGAAGCAGGCCGCCAACGACGCGGACGTGGTCGCGATCAAGCAGACGCTGTACCGCGCGGGCAAGCAGTCCGCGGTCATCAACGCGCTGATCGCTGCCGCCGAGGCGGGCAAGTCGGTAACGGCAGTGGTCGAGCTGAAGGCGCGGTTCGATGAGGAACAAAACCTGCACTGGGCCAGCGCGCTGGAGCGCGCGGGCGTGCAGGTGGTCTATGGCTTCATCGATTGGAAAACGCACGCCAAGGTCGCGATGGTGGTGCGGCGCGAGGAGGGGCAGTTCCGCACCTACTGCCACTTCGGCACCGGCAACTACCACCCGGTCACCGCGCGTATCTACACTGACCTCAGCTTCTTCACCGCCGACCCGCGCGTCGGGCGCGATGCGGCCAAGATGTTCAACTACGTCACCGGCTATGTCGAACCGGCGGGGATGGAGATGGTGTCCACCTCGCCAGGTGCCTTGCGCCGCCGGCTGGTCGGGCTGATCGACGCGGAAATCGCGTTCGCTCGCTCAGGGTTTCCCGCCTCGATCTGGGCGAAGATGAATAGCCTCGTCGACCCGGCGATCATCGACAAGCTTTACGAGGCGAGCGGGGCGGGCGTGCAGGTCGAACTGGTGGTGCGTGGCATCTGCTGCCTGCGCCCCGGCGTGCCCGGGCTGTCCGAGCGGATCGGGGTCAAATCGATCATCGGCCGCTTCCTCGAACACAGCCGCATCTGGGCATTCGGCAACGGCAAGCCACTCCCCAGCGACGCCGCGCGCGTGTTCATCTCGTCCGCGGACTGGATGCCGCGCAACTTCGATCGGCGGGTCGAATATATGCTGCCGATCGAGAACGAGACCGTCCACGACCAGATCCTCGATCAGGTGATGGTCGCCAACCTGATCGACAACGAGCAGAGCTGGGTGCTGCACCCGGACGGAACGTACAAGCGTTGCGTGGCGAGTGACCGACCGTTCAACCTCCACCGCTATTTCATGACCAACCCGAGCCTGAGCGGGCGCGGCGCGGCGCTGGAACAGGGCGGGGAAGTACCGACGCTATCGCTGCGGCGGGCGGGATAGGATGCGATTTCGCCCGGTAATAGCCTCCCCGGCGAAGGCCGGGGCCCAGCCGTGCCGCCCGAAATGGGCCCCGGCCTACGTCGGGGAAGGTGCAGCGGTGACGTGGCGATGAGTCTGCTCACCCCCTTCACCCGCGCCCTCGGCAAGGCGGACGCCGCCCACCCGCGCACCGCCATCATCGACATAGGCTCTAATTCCATCCGCCTCGTCGTGTACCAGGGCCCGGCGCGCATCCCCGCCATCCTGTTCAACGAAAAGGTGCTCGCGGGTCTCGGCCGCGGGCTCGCCGCGACCGGCGCGATCGAGCCCGAAGGCATGGCGCGCGCGGCGAATGCGCTCGCCCGCTTCGCGCGGCTGGCGCGCGAGATGGAGGCGACCAGACTCCGCACCGTCGCCACCGCCGCCGTCCGCGATGCTGCAAACGGCGCGGAGCTGATCGCGCACGCGGCGGCAGTCGGCCTCGACGTCGAACTGCTGTCGGGCGAGCAAGAGGCCTGCGCAGCGGGCTCGGGCGTCCTCTCCGCCTTTCCCGACGCGGACGGCATTGTCGGCGACCTCGGCGGTGGCAGCCTCGAGCTGGTGCGCGTCCGGGGCGGCGAGGCGGGCGAGCGCGTGTCGTTCCCGCTCGGCGTCCTCCGCCTTGCCGCCCTGCGTGCCAAGGGCGAGGCGGCGTTCGAGAAGCAGGTCGCGCGCGCGATCGAAAAGGCGGGGTGGGCGGGAAAGGGAAGGGGCCTGCCCTTCTACCTCGTCGGCGGGTCGTGGCGCGCGCTGGCGCGGCTCGACATGGAGCTGACCGGCTATCCGCTGCCGATCATCCACGGGTACGAGATGAACGCGGAGACCGTCGCCCGCCTGCGCCGCACCGCCGAGCAGGAGTCGAAGAGCCGGCTCCGCGCGATCCCCGGCCTGTCGAGCGGGCGCATCCCGACGTTGGGCGACGCGGCCGCGATCCTGTCGTTGCTGCTGCGCGAGCTGGGCAGCACGGGGACGGTGGTGTCCTCCTATGGGCTACGCGAAGGGCTGCTCTACGAGGAGCTCAACCCGGCGACGCGCGCGCAGGACCCGCTGCTCGTGGCCGCGCGCGACGAGGGGCGTCGGTCGGGGCGCTGGCCCGAGCATGGCGACCTGCTCGATGCTTGGCTCGCGCCGCTGTTCGACCGCGACCTGCCCGGAGCCGCGCGGCTGCGTCATGCCGCCTGCCAGCTCGCCGATGTCGGCTGGCGCGCCAATCCCGAGTTCCGCGCCGAGCGCGGCGTCGAGATCGCGCTGCACGGCAACTGGGTCGCGATCGACGCGGGCGGACGGGCGCAGGTCGCGCAGGCGCTCCACGCCAGCCTCGGCGGCGGCGCGACCGCGCCCGACCCGATCCCGCGCCTGCTGGCCAAGGAGCGCATCGACCGAGCGACCGCCTGGGGCCTAGC
>CAXTTU010000208.1:0-6168 GCA_964247225.1 uncultured Sphingomonas sp.
GCGTGCCGATTTCAACCAGGAATGCCTTAGCGGCGTGCAGGCTGTCCTCGCGTTCCATCATCGCTTCTTTCGCACGGCCCATGTCGATCTCCTTTTACCAATCGACATGGCGCACGCCGATCGATCTTCAAGCGGGCAAGTGCTTCCTAGAAACGGTGGTTTTCGAGAAGCGCCGAGCCAGCCCAGCCGATCATGACCGGAGTTCGGCTTACGCTTCCCGATACGCTGTCCTGCTCGACGCGGTAGCGGCAAAACATACGGCGGTTCCGTCCAACTTGCGACGTTCCGAGCCAATCCCAAGAGTGCCGGAACTTCATAACGCTAGGCGATAGCAAGGTTCCATAATACCTGTGGGTGAATAGAATTCGTCGTGTGTGTACAAGAAGCCTAAGCGTAGAAGTGTGCGCTTGGATGCTTGGTTAGCTGGATGGTGGCCAGCAATCAAAGCGCCGAAGTCATGTGCCTGAGCCCACTCGATCACGGATTTGGCGGCTTCCGAGGCGAACCCTTTCCCCCAAGTGCCCTGGCAGAGCTGAAAACCGAGTTCCGCTACCCGTGCTTCCATGTTCCGCGGGCGAAGCCCACAGCATCCTATGAGCGTCTTGTCGCGAAGCTGGAACGCAGGCCAGTTTTGGATGCGGTACTGTCGCCAGTTTCCCAGTTCCTGACTGAGACGCTGCTCGACAGCCTGCGGTGCGAACGGCCCGCCGGTCAACTTGGTGACCACTACGTCACCCCAGATTGCGGTCGCTAGCGGAAGATCATTCTCTTGCCATACCCGGAAGAACAGGCGGTCCGTAGATACTGGTAGATCGCATTCGTCCATGCATTTCACGCCTGCAATATCAGCTTCCGGGCCGGATTACTGCAAAGCTGCCGGACTGCAAGCCCGCCAATCGCGGACGTCGCTCGCCGGACAGAATCATGTGGTTCCGCCCCCTTCCGGTCTGCTAAGGATGTCTGCGGCCTAGCGGCGGTCAGAACCAGAGGCAAAATCACCAGCACCATTTACGGTTATGTGCGCGTGGAAACTGGTCGTCAGGACATTCCTATGTGACGCTCTCTTTGTTGTGAATCCCAATCACGGCGGCAACGCTCAAAAGTCTTCAGCTGAAATGGTCAGAGCCACGTCGCTCAACGAGGTCGCCGAGTTCAACCAGACGCTGGCGTGGGGCAGCTCTGCATCGAAGAAGTAGCGGCAAGCGCCGCGCTTGCCGGCGAGGAACGCCGGGTCTGCATCGGTCGTCGTGTCGCAGGCGAGCGCCAGATCGAGCCATAGCCAGCCGACCACGAGATGCCCGAACCCGCGCAGGAAAGCGGTGGCGTTGGCGAGCGCGCGCGGGGGTGGCGCGGAACGGAGCGCCTCCACCGCGGCTTCGAGCTCTCGCCAGATCGACTCCAGCGCCGCCGCTTGGGGGGCGAGATCGCCGCCCCGCGCCCGACCGAGCGTGGCGTCCACCCGCTCGCGCAGCACGCGCAGGCCGTGCCCGTTCGACCGCAGCACCTTGCGCCCCAGCAGGTCGAGCGCCTGGATGCCGGTGGTGCCCTCGTGGATCGGGTTCAGCCGGTTGTCGCGGTACAGCTGCTCGACATCGAAGTCGCGGGTGTAGCCATAGCCGCCGTGTACCTGGATCGCGAGATCGTTCGCCGCGAGACCCCATTCGGAGGGCCAAGTCTTAGCGACCGGGGTCAGCAGGGCGAGCAGCTCGGCCGCGTCCTCGTCCTTCGCCTCCACGTCGACCAGCGCCGCGCAATACAGCACCAACGCCAGCGCGCCCTCGGCATAGGCCTTTTGCGCGAGCAGCATCCGCTGCACGTCGGGATGCTCGATGATCGGAACCGGGGCGGATGCGCCGCGCGGGGCGTCGAGCGCGCGGCCCTGGGTGCGGTCGCGCGCATAGGCGACCGAATGACGGAACCCGCGATACGCCGCCGCCGCGCCGAGCCCGACATTGATCCGCGCCTCGTTCATCATCTGGAACATGAGCTTGAGCCCGTCGCCCTCCGCGCCCACCAGCCAGCCGACCGCGCCCGGCGCGCCCGCTGGCGTTTCGCGTCCTTCGCCGAAGTTGAGCAGGCAGTTGGCGGTGCCGCGATAGCCCATCTTGTGGTTGAGCCCGGCGACCGCGACGTCGTTGCGCTCGCCGCTCGGCAGCCATTTGGGGACGATGAACAGCGAGATACCCGCCGTCCCGTCGGGCAGCCGACCATCGGTGCCGGGAACCTTGGCGAGCACGAGGTGGACGATGTCGCGGGTGATGTCGTGGTCCCCGCCCGAAATCCACATCTTGTTGCCTGCCACGCGGTAGCGCGGCCCAATCTCGTCCGAGCCGTCGCGCACCGCGCGCGTGCGGATGTCGGCTAGGCCCGACCGGCTTGCGGTTCGGACAGGCACATCGTCCCGAGCGCCTCCCCGGCGATCTGCGGCCGGGCGAAGGCGTCCACCTGCGCCGCGCTGCCGAACGCGGCGATCAGCCGCGCATTGCCCATCGTCAGCATCGGATAGGCCGAGGTGGCGAGGTTCGCGGCCATGAACTGCGCCAGCGCCGCCGTGGTGACGGCGGTCGGCAGGCCGAGCCCGCCCAGCTCCTCCGCGAAGCCCGCGCCGAACAGCCCGGCCTCCGCATAGGCGCGCACCGCCTCGCCGACCGCGGGCAGGACATGCACCTGGCCCGCATCGTCGATCCACGGCTCGCGCGTGTCGGCCTCCTTGAAATGCGGCAGGAACGCGTCCGCGGCGAGCTTGGCGGACAGGTCCAGCACCGCATCCACCGTGTCGCGGTCCACCCCGGTCCGCGCCTCGACCGACAGCCAGTCCCATAGCAGGAAGCGCAGCTCCTGCTCGGCGATCAGCACCTCGCTCACGACCGCGCCGACCGGTCGGCAGAACAGGACCTATACTTCATGCCTTCAACTCTCCTTTTGTGGCGTCGCCACCGTTCTTCCACCTGTGGCAATTCACGCCCGCGCCGGGCAGGAGGCACCCGCATGGAGGAACGACCGACATCCGACCAGCGACTCGAACGCGGCCGCACATATCTAAGGCTGCTCCGCCGGGTCCTGTTGCGCGTCGACCGGCTCGGCTCCGCGCTGATCGAGCCGCACCGCCTCACCAACCAGCAGTTCCTCGCGCTGCTGCTGATCCGCGACAATGCTGGGCTGACCCAGGCGGAGCTCGCCGCCGAACTCGACTCGGACCAGAACACCGTGTCCGCGCTGGTGCGCCGTCTCGAGAGGCGCGCGCTCGTCACCCGCGAGCCGCACCCGTCCGACCGCCGCGCGCTGCGGCTGGTGGTCACTCCTGCGGGCGCGGCATTGGTCAGCGAAACGCAGCCGGACGTGGACCGGCTCTCGCGCTTGCTCGATGCGATCGCGCCGTTGGGCGACGATGCCACACTCCTGAATTGGCTCGGCCAGATCGCCGACATCGAACGCGTTCCCTGACAGTTGCGTACTACGTTTACGTAGTATATTCATCGCTCGAACGGAAGAAAGCTCGCGCGGCAATGTCGCGGGCGTCGGCCGGGAGAGGAGCGATCATGAAGATCTTCACCACCGGCAACCCGTTCGCGCCCGGCATCCCGACGCAGGAAGCGCTGAAGCGCCGCGCGGCCGAATGGGAAGCGTCGGAGGCGATCGACATGGTGCTGGTCGGCTATTCGGCGCTGTGGCCGCAGAACGTCGTGACCGCTTCCATGATCGCCAGCGTGACACAGCGGCTGGGCATGATCGTCGCGCACCGCCCGGGGGTGATGCATCCGGCGCATGCGGCGCGGATGTTTGGTTCGCTCGATTTCCTGTCGGGCGGCGACCGGCTTGCGCTCAACATCGTCAGCGGATCGTCGGACAAGGACCTCGCGCGCGAGGGCGACTACCTGCCCAAGCCCGAGCGCTACGCGCGCGCGACCGACTATGTCGAGTTCATGAAACGCGCGTGGACCGAAAGCGCGCCGTTCGACTGGGACAGCGCTTACGCCAAGGCGGAGGGCGTGCGCGTGCTGATGAAGCCGGTGGGCAACCACATCCCGATATTCATGGGCGGCGAGAGCGACGAGGCGGTCGATTTCGGCGCGAAGCACGCCGACACCTACATGCTGTGGGGCGAGCCGGTCGCGGGGACCGCCGAGCGGATCGAGCGGGTCCGCCGCATTGCGAAGGAGAAATACGACCGCGAGCTGGAGTTCTCGCTGTCGCTGCGCCTGTTCCTCGGCGACACGGATGAGGCGGCCTGGGCGGAGGCGCGCCGGGTCGAGCGGGTGGTGATCGACGCGCAGGGGTCGAGCCGCTTCCTGCGCTCCGCCGCGACCGACACGTCGGTCGGGCGCGAACGCCAGCTGGCGACGACGCAGCAGGACACGCATGACGACGGCGTGTTCTGGACCGGGCTGGTCAAGCTGCTCGGCGGGTTTGCCAACTCGGCGGCGCTGGTGGGGACGCCCGACCGCGTGTTCGAGGCGCTGCGCCGGTATCGCGACCTCGGCGTCTCGGCGTTCCTGCTCACCACCGGCGAGGACGGCTTCTGGGACCCGTCGATCGAGGACTTCGCCACCCGCGTGAAGCGCGAGTTGTGACCGCGATCCGCCTCCGCGACATCGCGCCGCGGCTCGCGTTCCAGGCGTTCCCGGCGACGACGGACCAGAAGGTCGAGCTGGTCGACCGGCTGACCGACGCGGGGCTGCGCGCGGTCGAGGTGTCGTCCTTCGTCAACCCAAAGCTCGTGCCCGGCCTTGCCGACGCGGCCGAGGTGTTCGCGCGGGTGAAGCGGCCCGCGGGCGTCAGTCTCGAATGCTGCGTCGCCAACGAGCGGGGCTTGCGGGAGGCGATCGACGCGGGCGCGCATGCGGCGTGGTTCCTGCTATCCGCGGACGCGACCTTCTCGCGGCTCAACACCGGGCGCACGATCGAGGAGTCGCTGGCGGAGCTCGCGCGGATGCGCGAGGTGGCCGAGGGGTCAGGAACCAAGCTCGGCACCTATCTGATCGCGACGTTCGGCGGGCCGGTCGGCACCCCGCGCGGGCCGGGCGATGTGCATCCGGTCGCGCGGCGGCTGATCGGGCTCGACGTGCGCGACTGGATCCTGGCGGACTCCTGCGGTTACGCCGCGCCGCCGCAGATTGCCGAGATGGTGCGTTGGGCGAGCGAGCTGACGCTGGTGGAACGGCTCAACCTGCAGGTCCATGACAGCCGCGGCATGGGCCTCGCCAATGTCGCGGAGGCGGCGCGCGTCGGCGTGGTCAACATCGACCTGGCGCTCGCCGGGTCGGGCGCGCATCCGGCATCGCCGGGCGCGCTGGTCGGCGGCACGTGCACCGAGGATGCGGTGCAGATGCTCGCGCGGATGGGCGTGGAGACGGGCGTCGACCTGCCCGCGCTGATCGACGCGGCGAACTGGCTCGACGGCGTGCTGGGCGGCGCGGGGATGGGATTCGTCCGCAAGTCGGGCGCGGTGCCGCGCAGCGGTGACGATGCGCAGCGGCAGCGCGGCAGCTTCGATTGGAAGGCGGTATGAACGAGACCGATCTGCGCGACCTCGGCGGCGGCACGCTGAGCGGCCTCATCGCCGCACGCGCGCGTCAGGCCCCGGACAATGTCGCGCTCGTGTTCGAGGGCACCGATTACACCTATCGCGACATCGACGCGGCGACCAGCAAGGTTGCCGCCGGGTTCCTAGCGCTCGGGCTCCAGCCCGATCAGGTTGCGGCGACGTTCCTCACCAACCGGCCCGAATATCTGTTCACCAGCTGGGGCATCGGCCGCGCGGGGCTGATCGGCACGTCGGTCAATACTGGCTTCAAGGCGTCGTTCCTGCTCGCCCCGATCGAGCGCGCCGAGGCGGCGGTGCTGGTCACGGAGCGGCGGCTAGGCGACGCGCTGATGACGGTGGAGGCGTTTCCGCCGACGCTGAAGACGATCGTGTTCATCGACGGCGTGCCCGACACGGTGCCCGCCGGGGTGGAGGCGATCGGCTGGGACGCGTTCCTCGCCACGGGCGACCCCCACGCCAGCTTCCCGGTTCGCGGGCCGGCGGATACCGGCGCGATCAGCTTCACGTCGGGCACCACCGGGCGCAGCAAGGGCGTGGTCTCGCCCAATTTGATGGGCCTCGTTATGGGCAAGGAGGCGGCGGGCGCGTTCCGGCTCACCCCCGCCGACCGGCTCTACACCTGC
>CAXTTU010000209.1:0-6137 GCA_964247225.1 uncultured Sphingomonas sp.
CGGTGACGGAGAGACTCTCGGCGTCATGTACACGCGCGAGGCAATGGAGCAGGCCAGGGAAGTCGGGCTCGACCTGGTCGAGGTGTCGCCCAACGCCGACCCGCCCGTGGCCAAGTTCCTCGATGTCGGCAAGTTCAAATACGAGGCGCAGAAAAAGGCGAACCTCGCGCGCAAGTCGCAGAAGACGCAGGAGATCAAGGAGATCAAGATGCGTCCCAACATCGACGATCACGACTACGACACCAAGATGAAGAAGGTGGCGGAGTTCATCGGCGAGGGCGACAAGGTGAAGCTGACGCTGCGCTTCCGCGGCCGCGAGCTCGCGCATGGCCAGCTCGGCATGGCGGTGCTCCAGCGCGTACAGGCGGACGCCGCCGAATATGCCAAGGTGGAAGCGTTCCCGCGCATGGAAGGCCGGCAGATGCTGATGGTGCTCTCGCCGCGCTGAATCCTAGCCGAGGCTAGAAGGTGTCGCGATAATGTGACACCCTTGTCATAATCGTCTTGGGTCGACCTCTCCTGATGGACGCTGGCGCGGGCCACCGCCTATGGCCCGCCTCACAAGAAAAAAGCGTTCCAGGAGAGTTTGATGCGCAAGTCCGCGCTGCTGCTGTCGGCAGCGGCTTTTGTCGTCGTTGGTCCCGCGTTCGCGCAGGCGGCGCAGCCCTCGCCCGCGCGGACCGACCCGGAAACGACCCAGCCTCAGGCGCAAGCCGCCTCACCCGGTACAGCCAATGGCGCGGTGTCGGGGCAGAACGGGAATACCGCTGGCCCCAATGCGGAGGGCACCACCGACGCCTCGCAGACAGTGACGAGCGAGACGCCGGTCGGCAACGACGTGGTCGTCACCGCCACGCGCCGCTCCGAACGGCTCAGCAACGTGCCGATCGCGGTGTCGGCGGTCAGCCAGGCGTCGCTGCAGAACTCGGGTGCGACCGACATCCGCCAGCTCCAGCAGCTCGCCCCCTCGCTCAACGTGTCCTCGACCGGTAACGAGGCGAACGCGGCCGCGCGCATCCGCGGCATCGGCACGGTGGGCGACAATCCGGGTCTTGAGAGCTCGGTCGCGGTGTTCATCGACGGCGTGTACCGCAGCCGCACGGGCGCAGGCCTCAACGACATCGGCGAGGTCGACCGGATCGAGGTGCTGCGCGGGCCGCAGGGCACGTTGTTCGGGCGCAACGCCTCGGCGGGGCTTATCAACGTCCTCACCAAGTCGCCGTCGTTCACCTTTGGCGGTTTCGGCGAAGCGACCTATGGCAATTACAACAACGTCCGCCTGTCGGGCGCGCTGACCGGGCCAGTCATCGCAGACAAGCCCGCCTTCCGCATCGACGGCGTGTTCCAGCGGCGCGACGGCTTCTATCGTGACGTCATCAACAACACCGACTATAACAACCGCAACCGCGAGTTCGTGCGCGGGCAATTGCTGTTCGAACCCACGAGCAACATCACGCTGCGGCTGATCGGCGACTATACCTATCGCAACGAGAAATGCTGCGGCGCCGTCTATGTCGACACGCGCGAGAAGCTCGATCCGACGCCCGGCGTTCCCGGCAACTTCATCATCAACCCGGCGGGCAACCGCATCGTCGATGTGCTCACCAGTCTCGGCGGCGTGCTGCCGAGCAACGGCAATCCGTACAACCGCCAGATCGCCAACACCCCCGGCCGCGCCTATGCCAATGTCACGCGCGATTATGGCGGCTCGGCGCAGCTCGACTGGAACCTCGGCGGCGCATCGCTGACCTCGATCACCGCCTATCGCGAGTATCGGGCGTATGGCGCGTCCGATGTCGATTACAGCAATGTCGACATCAGCTATCGGCCAGCGGACGGGAACAGCTATCGCCAGTTCCACACCTTCACGCAGGAGCTGCGGCTGCAGGGCTCGCTGTTCGGCGACCGGCTCGACTGGCTGGTCGGCGGGTACTACAGCCATGAGAAGCTGCGTGTTCTCGACAACCTTCGCTTCGGGACGCAATATGGCGCGTTCGCGGCGTGCCGGATCGTCGCGACGATCAACCCCGCCGCCGTGCTCCGCAACCCCGTCAATCCGGGCTGCCTCAGCCCGGCGGGGCGCGGCGCGCTGACCGCGGCGTTCGGCGCGGCGGGGCCGCTGCTGGTCGGCGGCATCGACCGGCTGAGCACACTCAACGACCTCGGCTCGACGCGCGACGTCTACAACCAGCTGAGCGAGAATTATGCGTTCTTCACGCACAACATCTTCAAGCTGACGAACACGCTCAGCGTCACCGCGGGCCTGCGCTATACGCATGAGCGCAAGAACTTCGACGCGACCTTTGCCAACAACAACACTGTCTGCCCCGCGCAGCAGGCGGCGTTGTCGCCGTTGCTTGCCAACCCGGCGTTGGGCGCGCTGACCGCGGGTATCCTGACGTTGACCTGCACGGGCAACTCGTCCGCGACGCTCAACGGCAAGACGATCAGCGACCGGCTGAGCGAGGGCGAGTTCACCGGCACGGGCGTCCTCTCGTGGAAGCCGGTGCGCCAGCTGCTCGTCTATGCGAGCTACTCGCGCGGCTACAAGGCGGGCGGGTATAATCTCGACAAGTCGGACCTCGGCCCCGCCTATCTCGCGGGCGTCACCGCCAACCCGAACGCCGCGCAGCTCCGCTTCGACCCGGAGACGGTGAATGCGTATGAGGCCGGGTTCAAGCTGTCGTCGCGCCAGTTCACCTTGAACCTCGCCGCGTTCCGGTCCGAGTTCAGCAACTTCCAGCTCAATACGTTCAACGGCGCAAATTACATCGTCCAGAACATCGAGTCGTGCAAAGCCTCGCTGAACGGCCTCGACCAGGACGGCAGCTCGGCGACGGGTGCCTGCACCGGCGGCACCAACTATGGCGTGCGCAGCCAAGGGTTCGAGGTCGAGGCGGGGGTGTATCCCGCGCACGACGTCGCGATCAGCCTTGGCTATACGCTCGCCGACACGCGCTATCGCAACAACCTGGTCGGATCGTCGGCGGGCGAGCCGCTCGACGCGCAGCTGTTTCTGCTGCCGGGTAGCCGGGTGTCGAACGCGCCGCTCCACGTCGTCACCGCGTCCGCGAGCTGGACGCCGCAGCTGACCGACAGCGGCATTACCGGCCTGCTCTACGCGGACTCGCGGTTGTCGTCGGACTACAACACCGGTTCCGACCTGTTCTATGAGAAGAACCAGGACGGGTTCGTGCTGGTCAACGCGCGCATCGGCCTGCGCGGGCCCAAGGAGCGCTGGGCGATTGAGCTGTGGGCGCAGAACCTGCTCAACACGAACTATGAGCAGGTCGCGTTCAACACGCCGTTCCAGGGTTCGGGCTCGCTGGCGTCGACGATCAAGCTCGGGACCAGCCCGTCGAACCAGATCTTCTCCGCGTTCCTGGCCGAGCCCCGCACCTACGGGCTGACGCTGCGGACGCGCTTCTGACGGTTACGGCGGAGAGGAACGCCAGGCGGCGCGGGGGAGCTCGGGAAACACCGGGCACCCGCGCCGCCGCTCTCCACTAGGCCGCCATCGCCGTCACCTTGCCTGCCGCTGCGTCGAGCAGCGCCTGTTCCAGCGCTTTCAGCCGGCCCGCGTTGTCCACCTTCTCGCCCGTCAGGTCGGTGAGATAGAAGGTGTCCACTGCCCGCTCACCATAGGTGGCGACGTGCGCCGAGTGGATCGTCAGCTTGCGCTGGAACAGCACATAGGCGAGCTGGTTCAATAGCGCGGGCCGGTCCTGCGCATTGACCTCGACGACGGTGAAGCGGTTGGACGCGCGGTTGTCGATCAGCACGTTGGGCTCGACGGTAAAGGCGGACGCGCGCGGGCGGGGCAGGGGCTTGGCGAGCAGCCGGTCCGCCATCCGCCCGCGATTGGCGAGCGCGTCGGTGATCGCGGCGCGGATGCGGGCGAGCTGCGTCGGCTCGTCGAACGGGCGACCGAGCGGGTCCTGCACGAGGAAATTGTCGAGCGCCATGCCGTCGCGGGTGGTGTGGATGCGCGCGTCGATGATCGTCCCGCCCGCGAGGTGGATCGCGCCCGCGATGCGGTAGAACAGCCCCGGATGGTCAGCGGCGTGGACGGTGACGAGTGTCGCGTCGCGCCCGGGATAGGGGGCCGCCTCGATCGAGAGCGGCGCGTCGCCCGCCTCCGCGATCAGCCGCGCGTTGCGTTCGAGCACGTCGCCGGGCTCCGCAACCCAATAGGCTTCGGGCAGCCGTCGGACCAACGCGGCGAAGCGCGCCTCGTCCCAGCCCAACGCCTCGCGCAACGCGGCCTGTTTCGCCGCCACCCGCTCCGCCCGCCCGCGCTGCTGATGCCCCAGCCTGAGCACCTCCTCCGCCCGCGCGTACAGGTCGGACAGCAGCTGCCCCTTCCACCCGTTCCACGTCCCCGGCCCGACCGCGCGGATGTCGACGGTGGTCAGTACCAGCAACAGCCGCAGCCGCTCGGGGCTCTGCACCGCGTCGCGAAAATCGAGCACCGTCTTGAAGTCGCTGATGTCGCGCTTGAACGCGGTGGCGCTCATCAACAGGTGGTGGCGGACCAGCCACGCCACCGTCTCCGTCTCCGCCGCCGTCAGCCCGAAGCGCGGGCACAGCCGGCAGGCGACCTCCGCGCCCAGCACCGAATGGTCGCCGCCGCGCCCCTTGGCGATATCGTGGAGCAGCACCGCGACGTACAGCGCGCGCCGCGACACGATCTGCGGGAACACCGCGGTCGCGAGCGGCAGCTCCTCCGCGCGCTCGCCCTTTTCGATCCGGGACAGCGCGCCCAGCGCGCGGATCGTGTGCTCGTCGACGGTGTAGTGGTGGTACATGTCGAACTGCATCTGCGCGACGATGCGGCCGAAGTCGGGGACGAAGCGACCTAGCACCCCCGCCTCGTTCATCCACCTCAGCCCCGTTTCCGGGTCGCGCGGCGAGGTGAGCAGGTCGAGGAACAGCGCGTTGGCGCGGGCGTCGCGGCGGATGTCGTCAACGAGCTTCGCGTCGCGCGCCGCCGCGCGCATCGTCAGCGGGTGGATCTCCAGCGCCTGCAGATCGGCAAGCTGGAACAGCTCCACCAGCCGCACCGGGTCGTCGCGGAACCACCCGTCGTTCGGCATCGCGAGCCGGCCCCGCTCGAGCACGAAGCCACCGAGCCTGCTCGGCTTGCGCCGTCCGAGCGTCGGCAGGCCGAACCGCCAGGCGCGGCGCGCGAACTCCTCCTCGAGGTGCGTCAGGAACACGCCGGTGAGGTCGCCGACGGTCTTCGCCTGCAGGAAATACATCTGCATGAACCGCTCGACCTTCGACTTGCCGGGCCGGTCGGCGAAGCGCATCCGCCCCGCCACCTCGCGCTGCAGGTCGAAGGTCAGCCGGTCCTCCGCGCGCCCGGCGATCGCGTGGAGGTGACAGCGCACCGCCCAGAGGAAATTGTCCGCGCGGTGGAAGCGGCGATACTCCTCGGGGGTGAACAGCCCGACATCGACGAGCTGGCGCGCGCGCTGGACGTCGTGGACGTATTTGCCGATCCAGAACAGCGCGTGGAGATCGCGAAGACCCCCCTTGCCCTCCTTGACGTTGGGCTCGACGACATAGCGCGTGTCGCCCATCCGCGCGTGACGGGCGTTGCGCTCGGCGAGCTTGTCGGCGACGAATGCACGCGCCGTGCCGTCCTGCACTTCCACGTGGAAGCGGCGCGCGGCCTCCTCGTACAGCGCCTCGTCGCCCCACACGTAGCGTGCTTCGAGCAAGGCGGTACGGATGGTGATGTCGCCCTTCGCCTGCGCGACCATCTCGCCCAGCGAGCGGCTGGAATGGCCGACCTTCAATCCCAGATCCCAGAGCGCATAGAGCATCGCCTCGATCACCTGTTCGGTGTGCGGGGTCGGCTTGCCGGGGGTGAGGAACGCGATGTCGACGTCGGAGAAGGGAGCCATCTCGCCCCGGCCATAGCCGCCTACTGCCAGCAGGAGCAGGCGCTCGCCCGCGGTCGGGTTGTGGACGGGGTAGAGCCGGGTGGCGATGAAGTCGGCGAGCAGCTGGAGAACGCGATCGTGGAGGTACGCCTGCGCGTTCGCCGCCTCCAGCCCGCGTGAGGGCTGGGCGAGCAGACGCCGGTCGATCTCCGCGCGCCCCGCGGCCAGCGCCTCGCGAAGCAGGGC
>CAXTTU010000210.1:0-6117 GCA_964247225.1 uncultured Sphingomonas sp.
CGGGATGGAGGTGACGCAGTTCACCTATTTCCAGCAGATGGGCGGCTTCGACTGCAAGCCGGTCGCTGGCGAGCTGACCTACGGGCTCGAGCGGCTGGCCATGTACATCCAGAACAAGGACAGTGTGTACGACCTCGCGTTCAACGACGCCGGGGTGACGTATCGCGACGTGTTCATCGAGAACGAGCGCGAAATGAGCGCGTATAGTTTCGAGGTTGCGGACACCGACGCGCTGTTCGACGGATTCCGCAAGGCGACCGCCGAATGCGAGCGGTGCCTGTCGCGGGCGCTGCCGATTCCGGCGTACGAGCAGGCGATCCGCGCGAGCCACAGCTTCAACCTGCTCCAGGCGCGCGGGGTGATCTCGGTGGCGGAGCGTCAGGCCTATATCGGCCGGGTGCGGGACCTGGCCAAGGGTGCCTGCGCGGCGTGGATGGAGAAGCACGGGTGGGCGTAGCTTCTATTCGCCACGCGCAGCGCAGCTTTTGCGGTTCGCTAGAGCAAGAAGGTGAACTCACGCAAAGACGCAAAGACGCGAAGAAGAAGGGAGTGGCTGTTCTTACTCTTTGCGTCTTTGCGTCTTTGCGTGAGGCAAGATCTGCGCTGACGCGCAATGGAATGGTGGCGGCGTGACCGACTTCCTGCTTGAGCTTCGCTCGGAGGAAATACCCGCGCGGATGCAGGCGCGGGCGCGGGAGGACCTTGCGCGGCTGTTCACCGCCGAGCTCGCCAAGGCGGGGCTGAGCGCGGGGGAGGTCGTCACCTACTCCACCCCCCGCCGCCTCGTGCTGATCGCGCGTGACCTGCCGGGCGAGACGGCGGCGGTGGCCGACGAGATCAAGGGCCCGCGCGCCTCCGCGCCCACGCAGGCGGTCGAGGGGTTCCTCCGCAAGACCGGGCTCGCCCGCGAGGCGCTGGTCGAGCGGGGCGGGGTGTTGTTCGCGGTGGTGAACAGGCCGGGCCGCGCGACGGCGGAGGTGCTCGGTGAGGCCATCCCGGCGATCGTCCGCGCGTTCCCCTGGCCCAAGTCGATGCGCTGGGGGGCGGATTCGATCAGCACCGAGTCGTTGCGCTGGGTGCGCCCGCTGCATGGCATTGTCGCACTGTTCGGCGAGGAACTGGTGCCGGTCGAGATCGCTGGCGTGGCGAGCGGCTACGCGACGCTCGGGCACCGCTTCCACCATCCCGGCCCGATCACGCTCGGCGGCGCGCATGATTACCTCGAGAAGCTGCGCGCCTGCCATGTCATTGTCGATCAGGCGGAACGCGAGGCGCTGGTCCGCGACGGCGCGGCGCGGCTGGCGGCGGAGGCGGGGCTGGAGCTGATCGCCGACGAGGGGCTGGTGGTCGAGAATGCGGGGCTAACCGAATGGCCAGTGCCGCTGCTCGGGCGGTTCGACGCGGCGTTCCTGGCGGTGCCGCCCGAGGTGATCCAGCTGACGGCGAGGGTGAACCAGAAGTACTTCGTCTGCCGCGACGCCGCAGGCGCGCTGGCGAATGCTTTCGTCTGCACGGCGAACATCGACGCGGTCGACGGTGGCGCGGCGATCGTGGAGGGCAACCGCAAGGTGCTCGCCGCCCGACTGAGCGATGCGCGGTTCTTCTACGAGCAGGACCTCAAGGTGCCGCTGGAGGAGCAGGCGAAGAAGCTCGACCGCATCGTCTTCCACGAAAAGCTCGGCACGGTCGCGGACAAGGTGGAGCGGGTGGCGAAGCTCGCCGAGTGGTTAGCTTCGGAGAAAATCATCTCCGATTGCAATCCCGCGCTCGCACGGCGCGCCGCGCGGTTGTGCAAGGCGGACCTCGTCACCGGCATGGTGGGCGAGTTTCCCGAGCTGCAAGGCGTGATGGGCGGCTATTACGCCCGCGCCCAAGGCGAGGACCCCCAAGTCGCCGACGCAATCCGCGACCATTACAAGCCGGTCGGGCAGGGGGACGAGGTGCCGACCGCGCCGGTGACGGTGGCGGTGAGTTTGGCGGACAAGCTGGATACGCTTTATGCATTCTTCGCTGTCCGAGAGTTCCCGACCGGCTCCCGTGACCCTTATGCGCTGCGTCGAGGGGCTCTTGGCCTGCTCGCCATGATCGAGCGTCATGGCATCAGGTTGCCTTTGAACGTCGCGTTGCAAGAGGTGCTGCTGGACGAGCTGTATTCGCATACTTACGAGATCTTTCACCGCTCCGGTGCGGAAGCTCTTGCGTCCGAGCTGTTTAGTGACCCGAACCGTCGGATAAAAGAATTGGAAGACGGACCTTACCTCTACATTGGCGACACGATGATTGGTCGTGCGAGTCGTGAACAGGTCGACGCTATTGCGGCTCGTGATAATTTCTTGGATGCGTTCTGGGACGCGCCTGGGACAGTGATCGATTTCCTGATCGACCGCCTCAAGGTCCAGCAACGCGAAGCAGGCATTCGCCATGACCTGATCGACGCCGTTTTCGCCCTCGGCGGCGAGGACGACCTTGTGCGGCTCCTCGCGCGGGTGCGGGCGTTGCAGGGGTTTGTGGGGACGGAGGACGGGGCGAACCTGCTCGCGGGGTACAAGCGGGCGGCGAATATTTTGAAGAAGGAGGGGTGGGGCGACCTCCCCGCGACCCGTCACCCCGGCCTTGAGCCGGGGTCCCGCTTCTCTCCGGAAGTGGGGCAAGGCAGCGGGACCCCGGGTCAAGCCCGGGGTGACGATGATGTGGCGATCGCTCCTGCCGAGGCGGCATTGATTGCCGCGCTCGACGCCGCGGAGCCTGCCGCCAATGCCGCCATCGCGCGGGAGGACTTCGAGGCCGCCATGCTTGCGCTCGCCTCCTTGCGCGCGCCGATCGACGCGTTCTTCGAGGCTGTCACCGTCAACGACCCCGACCCGGCCACCCGCGCCGCGCGGCTCGACCTGCTCGCGCGGGTGCGGGCGGCGGTGCATCGGGTGGCGGACTTCTCGCGCATCGAGGGCTGACCCGTCCCGCCCTAGAGCAAGGGGGCCGGTTCGCCTTTTCCGCGCGGCGCTGCTACAAAGCTCGCTGCACCGCAACATGAGCAGGGGAATCGTTCCATGGCGACCGCGATCGTGGCTGAGCATCCGCAGGCGGACGAGCGCTGGGTTTACCGCTTCGGCGGCGGCGCGGGGGACGGCGAGGGCGGCAACAAAAAGCTGCTCGGTGGCAAGGGCGCGAACCTTGCGGAGATGGCCTCGATCGGCCTCCCCGTGCCGCCCGGCTTCACGATCTCGACCGCGATGTGCGCGCGCTTCTATGACGAGGGCGAGCGCTTCCCCGACGCGCTGACCCGCCAGGTCGCGGACGGGCTGACGCATATCGAGGGGATCACCGGCAAGCGGTTCGGCGACGCCGCTGACCCGCTGCTCGTCTCGGTCCGCTCCGGCGCGCGGGTGTCGATGCCTGGGATGATGGACACCGTCCTGAATCTTGGGCTCAACGACCAGACGGTCGAGGGCCTCGCGCGGGGGTCGGGTGACGCGCGGTTCGCCTGGGATAGCTATCGGCGCTTTATCCAGATGTACGCGGACGTGGTGATCGAGCTCGACCACGGCGCGTTTGAGGAAGCGCTGGAGGTCGCCAAGGAGGATCGCGGCTTCACGCTCGACACCGAGCTCAGTGCGGACGACCTCAAGGCGCTGGTGGCCGAATATAAAGGGCTGGTGGCAAAGCAATGGGGCAGGCCCTTCCCGCAGGACGTCCACGACCAGCTATGGGGCGCGGTCGGCGCGGTGTTCAAGTCGTGGCAGTCGGACCGCGCGAAGGTCTATCGACGCCTCAACCACATCCCCGGCGTCTGGGGCACCGCCGTCAACGTGCAAGCGATGGTGTTCGGCAATATGGGCGAGACGAGCGCGACCGGCGTCGCCTTCACCCGCGACCCGTCCAAGGGCGACCGCGCTTATTATGGCGAGTTCCTGATCAACGCGCAGGGCGAGGACGTGGTCGCGGGCATTCGCACCCCGCAATACCTGACCCTTGCCGCGCGCGAGGAAGCGGGTGCGAAGGCGGCGTCGATGGAAGAAGCGATGCCCGAAGTCTATCGCGAACTCGCGCGCGTGTTCGATACGCTCGAAACGCATTATCGCGACATGCAGGACATCGAGTTCACCGTGGAACGCGGCAAGTTGTGGATGCTCCAGACCCGCTCGGGCAAGCGCACCGCCAAGGCGGCGCTGCGCATCGCGGTGGACATGGCGAACGAGGGGCTGATCACCCGCGAGGAGGCGATCCGCCGCGTCGACCCGGCGGCGCTCGACCAGCTGCTCCACCCGACGCTCGACCCCTCGGCCAAGCGCGACGTGCTCGCCAAGGGGCTGCCCGCCTCGCCCGGCGCGGCATCGGGGGCGGCGGTGTTCGACGCGGACACGGCGGAGCGCTGGGCGGCGGACGGCAAGGCGGTGATCCTGATCCGGACCGAGACCAGCCCCGAGGACATCCACGGGATGCACGCGGCCAAGGGCATCCTCACCGCGCGGGGCGGGATGACGTCGCACGCCGCCGTGGTGGCGCGGGGCATGGGGCGGCCGTGCGTGTCGGGTGCGGGGTCGGTGTCGATCGATGCGCGCGCGGGCGTGATGCGTGTCCCAGCAACAAACGGCGCGCGCGAGGTGAAGCAGGGCGACCTCCTCACGATCGACGGCGCGACCGGCGAGGTGATGGCGGGCGAGGTGGCGACGGTGCAGCCCGAGCTGTCGGGTGACTTCGGTACGCTGATGGAATGGGCCGACGGTGTGCGCCGGCTCAAGGTGCGCGCCAATGCGGAGACGCCGCTCGACTGCCGCACCGCGCGCGAGTTCGGCGCGGAGGGCGTGGGGCTTTGCCGGACCGAGCATATGTTCTTCGATGCCGCGCGGATCACGGCGGTGCGCCAGATGATCCTGGCGCATGACGAAGTGGGGCGGCGCGCGGCACTTGCCAAGCTGCTTCCCGAACAGCGCGCCGACTTCGCCGAGCTGTTTGCGATCATGGCCGGGCTCCCTGTGACGGTGCGGCTGCTCGACCCGCCGCTCCACGAGTTCCTGCCGACGCAGGACAGCGAATATGCCGAGGTCGCGGCGGCGGCGGGGGTGGACGTCGACACGCTCAAGCGCCGCGCGGCGGAGCTGCACGAGTTCAACCCGATGCTGGGGCATCGCGGGTGCCGGCTGGGCGTGACATACCCTGAGATCTACGAGATGCAGGCGCGCGCGATCTTCGAGGCGGCGCTCGACGTTGCGGACGCGTCGGGTGAGCCGCCGCTGCCGGAGGTGATGATTCCGCTGGTCGCGACCCGCCGCGAGCTGGAGCTGATGCGCACGCTGGTCGACAGGCAAGCGGAGGAGGTGTTCGCCGAACGGGGCAAGCGTATCGCCTATCTGGTCGGCACGATGATCGAGCTGCCGCGTGCGGCGCTGAAAGCCGGAGAGATCGCGGAGGTGGGCGAGTTCTTCTCGTTCGGCACCAACGACCTGACGCAGACCACGCTGGGCGTCAGCCGCGACGACGCGGCGCGGTTTCTGGGCGTCTATGTCGAACAGGGCATCTACGCGCGCGACCCGTTTGTCAGCCTGGATGTCGAGGGCGTGGGCGAGCTGATCGAGCTGGCGGCGGAGCGGGGGCGGGCGACGCGGCCCGACATCAAGCTCGGCATTTGCGGCGAGCATGGCGGCGACCCGGCGAGCATCGCGTTTTGCGAGGCGCTGCGGCTCGATTACGTCAGCGCGTCGCCCTACCGGGTGCCGATCGCGCGGCTGGCGGCGGCGCAGGCGGCGTTGGGCGTCTAGCGCTCCCCTTTCCCATTTAAGGGCAACTCTCGTCACACCGGCCTTGAGCCGGGGTCCCGCTTCTTACTTGTGAACCGCAGGACAAAGCGGGACCCCGGGTCAAGCCCGGGGTGACGAGTAGAAGAAACATCGTCGCTGAACTCCGCCTCATCCCTGAGTGCGGGACGCTTATTGACCGTCAGACGTTCCGCCCCGTCCCGTCTGTCTCCGGCGTGACCCGCACCGGGTAGGCGGGGGCGGGGCCGGGCACGGCGGGTGCCGCTGGAGCCGGGCGGGTGGCCGTCATCGGCGTAACTGTCGCCGCGGTCACCGGCGCGGCGGCGGCGAGGCGGGCGTGGTCGCGTTCCAGCTCCGCAATGCG